>CAJQNG010000047.1 GCA_905479635.1 uncultured Boseongicola sp.
GCTTTCTATGGCCTGTCGTGTATCGGTGGCCAAACGGATGGGCGCTAGTATATTTTCGACAAAAGCCCGGCAGATTTTGTCTTTCGTGTTGAAATTTTTGATATTCAGGTCAAAGGGGGTCCGATGACCATGCGCCTGCACCACATTCCCGTCTGCCCTTTCTGCCAACGCGTTGAGATTTTGTTGTCTCTCAAAGGGGCGCCCGGCGCGGTCGACTATAACGTGATTGATATCACCAAGCCGCGACCGGATTTTCTGCTGGAGTTGACCAAGGGCACTTCCGCGATGCCAGTGATTGAGATACCCGGCAAAACGGCGGTGAAGGAAAGCATGGTCATATTGCGGATGATCGAAGACATGTTTCCCGAACCCGGCGTTGTGCGCCGCGATCCCCATGAGCATGCATTGGAGAGCCTTCTGGTCGCCAAGCAGGAAGCGTTTACGATCTCGGGCTATGTCATGGTGATGAACCAGGACACCGATAAGACGGATGACTGTCGCAACAGACATCTGAAGCTGTATCGCGAGATGAATGATATTCTGGTGAACTATGCACCGGGTGACACGTTCTTTTTCGACCGTTTTGGCTGGGCGGAGGTGATTTTCACGCCGATGTTCCAGCGCTTTTGGTTTCTTGAGTATTACGAGGGATTTGAGCTGCCGCAGGGCGGTGAGTTTGATCGCGTACGCCGCTGGCGCGCGGCGTGTCTGGGCGACCCCCATGCGCAGCAAGTTACCTTCGATCAGATCGTTAAGCTGTATTACGACTATGCTTTGGGCAAAGGAAACGGCGCGTTGCCGGAAGGTCGATCGGTGTCGACCTTTGCGTTCGAGCCGGGTTGGCAGACGCGCCCCATGCCACCGCGCGATAAATATGGTCCGCGCGCGACGGATGCACAGCTTGGTTTGATCTAGAACCTAAACCGTATCGAGATAAAGATCGATCCGCTCGTCAGGCGACAATTCTGCGTAGTAGTTCAGCTCCTGCCGCTTGGTCATTACGAAATTGCGGATCAGTTGCTTGGGCAGAATGCGCGGGATCAACGTGCTTTTCTCGAACAAATCGATGGCCGTTCCCCAGTCCGAGGGCAGGGTCTCAAGCTGGCGCGCATAGGCGTTTCCTTTGATCGCTTGCGGCGGGAGGACCTTGTCTTCGATGCCTTGGAGGGCAGCCCCCAGTACGGTCGCCAGCATGAGATAGGGGTTGATATCACCACCTGCAACGCGGTGTTCGATGCGGCGTGCGGCGGACGGACCTGCAGGAATGCGGATGGCGGCGGTGCGGTTTTCGTAGGCCCAGCCAATGCCGGTCGGAGCATGCGCGCCGGGGACAAGACGTTCGTAGCTGTTGCCGTGAGGTGCGAAGATAAGGGTTTGATCTTTCATTGCCTGAAGGCAGCCGCCGACCGCGTAGAGCAACTCGTCTGTGCCGCGTTCACCGCCATTGTCGAAGATGTTTTTGCCGTCCTTGTCCACCACTGAGAAATGAATGTGCATCCCGTTGCCCGGCCAGTCCGTATAGGGCTTGGCCATGAAACTTGCCGCGAACCCGTGTTTGCGGGCAAGGCCTCGCGTGAGGATCTTGAAGAGCCATGCGTCGTCAGCGGCGTGCATCGCCGGGCCGTGGACAAGGTTGATCTCATATTGGCCCATGCCAGCTTCTGAAATGGCGGTTTCGGCCGGGATGCCCATGACTTCGCAAGCATCGTAAAGTTCCGAAAAGAACGTGTCGAACGCATCGAGCGCGCGGATCGACAGGATCTCTCCCCCCAGACGCCGCTTGCCCGAACGGGGTGCGGTCGGCGGTTGCAGCGTGTCGCCGCTGTCATCCAAAAGGTAGAATTCAAGTTCGGTGGCCGCGACAACGCTCCAGCCGTGTTCGGTAAAGCGATCAAGGACCAGCTTCAGTGCGTGGCGGGGATCTCCGGCGAAGGGGTCTCCGGCTTCGGTATACATCCACATGGGCAAAAGCGCGGTCGGGTTTGACAGCCAGGGCATTGGAACAAAACCGCGATCGGTCGGGCGCAGGATGCCGTCGCGATCGCCGCTTTCAAACACCAGCGGACTGTCTTCGATATCGTCACCCCAGATGTCGACGTTCAGCACCGACAGGGGCATCCGTGTCATGCCTTCCAGGGCCTTCGATGCGAACCCCGACGGCATGCGCTTGCCACGCGCCTGACCGTTCAGATCGGCCACGGCCGTGGTCACTGTGCGGACTTGCGGATTGTCTTTTAGCCAGTCTTCCATGGTCTCACCGAATGATTTGCGGCCGGTAGCGGATGCGCTTTGGCTCCTGCGGCATATGCCTGTTCAGACGCTTGTTGACCAGTGAGAAGATGGTGATGACGGCAAGCGTCACAAGGATAAAATAGAAGGCGACGATGGGGTAAGGCACGAAGGGGTTGAAGGTCTTGTCGGCGAAATAGTTAGCATAATAAAGCGCGTCACCGCGTTGTTGCCATGCGGGGAAGCCCGAGAAAAACACCAGTGTTGTGGCATGGAAGAGAAAGATAGCTTCGTTTGTGTAGGCGGGCCATGCAAGGCGCAGCATGGTCGGCCATGTGATGCGCCGAAAGCGCGACCAACCGGTGATGCCGTAGGCGTCTGCCGCCTCAAGGTCGCCTTTCGGGATCGAGCGCAGCGCACCGTAGAATATTTCGCCCGAATAGGCGGCGGTGTTTAGGAATAGCACAATCAGCGCGCCCAGCCATGCGCGGGTCAACCAGCGCGTTTCAGCGGTGACTTCCACGAAGATCAAGTTGATGTCGATGCCGATTTTGGGCAGCAGCACGAAGGTCTCGTAGGCAAGGAAAAACTGGATAAACAGCGGTGAGCCACGAAAGATAAAGATGAACCATTCGCAGGGTTTGCGGATCAGTGGATTGCGCGCGGCTTTGCCCATAGCGACGGCAGTGGCAAGCAGAAACCCTGATGTGAGGGCGAGGACGCCGAAGTAGATGTTCCACAAAAGCCCCGATCCAATCAGCGTGAATTGCTGGCACAGCGTAAAGTCCGAGCGCGGCAAAAGGCGTTCGCCAATGCCAATTGATCGCAACGCATAGTCTGCAATGGTTTCCCAGCAGCTCATGTCGCGGCCCTCCGCATTTGCTCGCCTGCCATAGTGGCTTGCCCTCGCGACAATCTGGTGGTGAGGCGCACGAGAGCGATTTCCGACACGCGGGTCAGGCTAAGGTAAAAGACGAGAAGTCCGAGAAAGTAATAGAGCCGCCAATCAGGATGCGGATAGTCGAAAACATTCCCCTTCGTGCCACCCAATTCGCGCGCCCAGTAGACGATATCCTCGACACCTAGAAGGAACAAAAGCGGGGTTGCTTTGACCAATACCATCCAGAGGTTCGACAGGCCGGGCAGCGCATAGACCCACATTTGCGGCACGAGAACACGCCAGAAGGACTGGCGCTGTGACATCCCGTAGGCTTCCGCCGTTTCCATCTGCGCCCGGGGAACGGCGCGCATGGCACCGAAAAGCACATTGGCCGCAAAGGCACCGAATACGATTGAAAAGGTCAGTACGGCAAGGGAGAAGCCGTAGGCTTCGTGGACCCATTGCGGGGAATTGGATTGGGGCAGTTTCGCCACCGTACAGACGATAAAATCGCTGCCCTGGCGAATTGGCTCGTCCCAATCGGGACATTTGGTTTTGTGGCGCAACCACTCGAAGCCCTGATCCAACGCAATGACAAAGAAGAGGAAAAACGCAATATCAGGGACGCCGCGCACGACGGATGTGTAGGCATTGCCGAACCAGCGAAGCGGCAGGATTCGGCTGCGCGAGGCCATTGCACCGCCAAAGCCGAAGGCCAGCGCGATGGGGGCGGTGATGAGCAAAAGCACCATGACCGTGATGAAAGAGGTATAAAACGCCATGTGCTTGCCGTTGGTCAGATAGCAGACTAACCAGCGGGTCGTTTCAAGCGTTTCAGGGTCGGTGCAGAAGGAAAAGATGGAGTGGCTCCCGCGGTCTGATTGGTCGGGGCAACCGCGCGCCCCGACCAGTTACTTTGATGTCAGCTTACCACTGGCTGCTGACTTCCCATTTTGCGATCAGCGCGTTCAGGGTGCCATCGTCTTTCATCGACTGAATGGCCGTGTCGAACTTGGCGCGCAGTTCGCCGTCGCTTTCCCGCACCCCCATGCCAACGCCACCACCGAGGGCAACGGGATCGCCGACAACCATCAGATCACCATTGGTTTCGATCGCGGTTCCAATGAATGAGGCATCGGCAAGAACGGCGTCAACTTCGCCGTTGACGATGGCCGCAATGGTTTCGTCCGGTGAAGAAAATTCGACAAGAATGGCACCACTGTCCGCGACATAGCTTGCCTGAATGGTGCCTGCCTGGGCCGCAATCACGCCGCCGATAAGATCGACATCCGCCGACAAGGCCGCATAGTTCGATGGATCGGGCGGTGTGTATGCTTGGGTGAAGTCGATGACTTCGTCGCGCTCATCTGTAATCGACATGCCCGCGATGATGGCGTCGTAGTTGCCCGATGTGAGGTTCGGAATGATCGAGTCCCACTCGTTCGTACTCCATTCACAGTTCAGTTCGGCCCGCAGGCAAAGCTCGTCGCCAAGCTCGCGCTCGAAGCCGTCAACCTCGCCGTTGTCATTCACGAAGTTCCACGGAGGGTAGGCGCCCTCGGTGGTCAGGCGCACAACGGAATGGCTGTCGGCGTATGCCGCGCCTGCTGCGATTGCCAGCGCGGCTGTGCTGAGGATCAGTTTTTTCATTTGCATTCTCCCATACTGGTAAAGTCAAATATTACGCGGACACGGCAGATAGAAACTGCTGCAGCCGGGTGGATTTTGGGGTGCCGAACAGCGCGCTCGGCGGCCCTTCTTCTTCGATCTTGCCTTGGTGCAGAAACACAACGTGGTCGCTGACGTCGCGCGCCAAAGCCATGTCGTGGGTGACGATCAGCATCGTCCGGCCTTCTTCGGCCAGCGCTTTGATGACGCGGATCACTTCTTGTTCTAGTTCGGGGTCCAGCGCTGAGGTCGGTTCGTCAAACAACAGCGCGCGGGGTTCCATGCAAAGGGCGCGCGCTATGGCGGCGCGCTGTTGCTGGCCGCCCGAAAGCTGCGCGGGCCAGACATCGCATTTGTCGCCAATGCCGACCTTGGCAAGGTAATCGCGGGCTTTGGCTTCGACCTCGGCCGGGTCGCGCTTCATCACGGTGACCGGCGCTTCCATAACGTTCTGCAGGACAGTCATGTGGGACCAGAGATTGAACTGCTGGAACACCATCGACAGGTTCGTGCGGATGCGCGTGACCTGTGCACGGTCGGCCGGGTGACGGTTGTGGGCCTTGCCGCGCCATGTAACGGCCTCGCCTTCAAAAATCACATCGCCCTGCTGGCTGTCTTCTAGAAGGTTGGCGCATCGCAGAAGCGTGGACTTGCCCGAGCCGGACGATCCGATAAGGGAAATGACGTGGCCGCGAGGGGCGGTCATACTCACGCCTTTCAGGACTTCCAAAGCCCCATAGCTTTTGTGAAGGTCCCGGATTTCGATGACTGGTGCAGTGTCTGTCACGTTTTGCAGCTTTGGTTTTTCCTCAGGGGGGGAATAAAGGCGTGAATTGCTGCGGATTGCAACGCCTTACTTGACGACAGCTTTTGGGGTGGGGACGGCGAGGTAGTCTGCCTTGGAGATTGATACGAGGCTTCGGATGTCGAGGATAGCTGCATCTTTCGCGGGCAGGTTGGCGAGGTGACGACTGACCGCAAAATGAAGATCGTTGCGCCCATCTGGCATGGCCGAGATAAGCGGCAGACCGGGCGTTTCTTCGGTGCGGGCGACCTCGACAAGAGTGTCTGACCAACGATCCCAGCGTCGGATCATGCGCCATGTTTGCGCGTCGATGGCGGCGATATCGGCGGTTCCGTTTGCAACGGCGTGCGCCGAATTGCGGTGAGATCCGGTGAGGGACGTTTTGTGGAACGACAGGTCGCGCGTTTCCATGAAGGCCTGTGGCGCGGCCCATCCCGACTGGGATCGTCCATCGTTGACGGCCACCATGAGGTCGCTCCAGCCGGCTGGATCATCGCAGGCACTTTCGGCGCGCATCACAAAGACCGAATTGTAATATCCGGGACGACATCCCGGAAGGTGATAATCGGGCGTACCGATTAAAATTACGTTTGCGTGAAGCTCGCTTCGGTACGGAAGGCCGCAGGTTTGGCTAAGGATCAGGTCCGGGGCGCGCCAGTGATCCCATGGGTCCGCGTCATGGGCGAGGGCCGCTGGGAGCGGGGAGCCAATGTCCGGAAGCACCGCCCACAAAAGCCGAAGTTCGTCGCGGATGCGTGTCCATAATCGATCGTATGCCGCCCGTGTTTCGGGGCGATCATACATCGGCAGACTGGCGATCATCCCTTGCTTACAACACGCTGCCGGGCAAAAGCTGACTCGCGGTCGTTGATGCCAAGCATCGGGGCGACAAGGCGCATGAGAGCGTCCTCTTCGTGGTCGCGCGTGCCGTCCGCAAGAACTATTTCCCAAAGCGCCTCGACAACTTCGGCGCGGTCCTCGAGGGGGACTTTGTCCTTGATCGCACGGGTGAAACGCACGGTGTCCGGGGCCTCGGTTTCAAGCTGCTCGGCGTCAGCGCGCAGTTTTATGACCTCGAAAGGCCCCAGATTATAGCGCATTTTCAAAATGTTATCGATTGCGTCGATTTCCACGCGAGCGTATTCGCCATCGGTGCGCGCGATGCGCACAAGCAGGGCCGCCAAGGCGAGACGGCAGTCATCGCCGGAAAGTGGATCGGGGTCGGTGGCCGTCAGGCGGCGCAAAAAAGCTTCAAACATGGGGAGGATATAGGGCGGGATTCCCGCCACGAAAAGGTGTTTTCCGAGGTTTCGGTATCACGCCGGTATTGCGTCGGTGCGGACGCTCGGCGGTTGAGGGCTTGGGTAAGGTCTTTGGGTGTCGGAAATCGCAACGGGCCAGTCGCTTGGACCGGCCCGTTCATATGGTCGCTCGGATTTGGCGGCTTAGCCATACCAGTTGCCGAACTTCACTTCTGAGGCGTCGCCCACCAGCGTGGCGAATTCCTGCGGGTCTTGGGTCCCGTCATCGCGGCCACGGTAGTGGTAGGGATAGGCGTAGGTTGGTGCGAACTCGCGGACCGCGTCTGCGGCGGCGGACGCGGGCATAGTAAACGGCAGGTTCATGCAGACGAAAGCCAGATCGATGCCTGTCAGCGCGCGCATATCCGGGATGTCTTCGGTGTCGCCAGAGACGTAGATCGTGAAGCCCGCAAGCCCGAGAACCTAGCCGTTGTCACGGCCCATCGGGTGGAAGTTCTTGCGTTCCTCGGTGAGGGTATAGGCTGGAATTGCGTCGATGGTGACGTCGTTCCATGTCACGCTTTCGCCGTTCGCAAGCTGGCCCGAGTTTGCCTGCAGGCCTTCGGGCAGCATCGCGGCGACAGCCGGGTTGGTGATCAGCGTGGCGGCGCCCTTGATCGCGGCAAGGAGATCGGCGTTGTAGTGATCGCCGTGCTCGTGGGTCACGAGGATCAGATCGGGTGCCGGGAAATCAGCGTATTGGGCGGCGTCTCCGACCGGGTCGATATAAATCGTGCCAGCGGGGGGGTCGAGAACCACCGAGGCGTGGGCGACGGGATGGACCGCGATGTCACCGGCGTCTGTGGTGAAAACGTCAGAGGCGTGCCCAGCAGCGCGGGCGGCGATGGGCAGCAGCGTCACGGAGCCAGCGGCGGCGGTTTGGAGGAATAGGCGGCGTGTCGAGTGCATTTTGTGGGCTCCGGGTTGGGTGTTTATGGTGGGTGAGACGCAGGGCGGATATGAGGTTAGGCAAGGTCGTGTCGCAACGACGAGGACTGTAAGGCGATCAATTTGCGAACTGCGTCGGGGTTTGATTTCTATGCCGTTTTGCGTCGGGGCTCTGAGAAATTCACGCGAACCCAGCGATCACGCGGCACAACAAGCCAACGGAAGAACTTCTTAAAATGCCGCATCGGTTCTGATGTGATCGAAATCTAGGCACTCACTTAGGTGCCTGACCCAACACTCGGTTGGCATTCGGAAAATCAAATAATCTTGCAACAATTCATAAGCACGCTTTGAGAGAGGGCTGAAGAATTGGCGTTGCCGAGGAAGCAGTAGGTTTTTCTACGGATGTTTTGAAGCATCTGTGACAAAGTATGGGCACCGAATGACTGAATACCTTGAAGCTTTGATGCTGACCGCCTTTTCTGTGAGCTGGTATTGCTCGATCTGGAAGATGTTGAGGACGGGGCAGGCGAGTGGCAAAAGCCTCGGTTTTGTGTTGTTGATATGCCTTGGATACGTGGCGGGCATCGCCTCGAAGCTGGTGATCTGGTCGGAAATAGGCATCATGCCGAACCTGATATATCTGTATACGTGGAACCTTGTAGTGACCGGAATTGATGCCTGGATGGTATTAACTCTTTCCCGCCTGCCGCGGCCGCCGGTTGCTTCTTTTTTCAGGTTGCGTGGATCGTTTGCCGAATTCAAATTTGGACGCACATCTGTCGAGGACGACCCCATTGGGCGCTGAGGCGCCCTGTCAGCGACTAGGGCTTGAGCGTTGATCTTTTGATCCTTCCGCGCCCCGATTGCTGCTTAGTCGTAGGCTGCATCCACGATGATCTCGACCTTGAGTTCGGCACGCGCCAGATTGGCTTCGCCGCAGGCTCTGGCGGGGGCGTGGCCTTCGGGAACCCAAGCGTTCCAGACCTCGTTTAACCCTGCAAAATCGCTCATGTCGGCAAGCCAAATCGTGGCGCGCAGCATCTTTTCGCGCGACGAGCCGGCTTTTATCAAGAGGACCTCGAGGCGTCGGAGACATTCTACGGTCTGGGCCTGAATGGTCTCACCCTCGCCAACCTGTCCTGTGATATAGGCGACCCCGTTGTGCTTCACGATTTTCGAGGATCGGGCCCCGGTTTCGATACGTTCGATCATGTCGTGTCCTTTGAGTGTGATTTCACGCAGCGCGTTCGGGTGCGCCCGATCAGCGCATTTTGATCCAGTCCTTAGACAAGTCGCGAGATCTCGATCGCCGCCTTTACGAACCCTTCAAACAAGGGATGCGGGGCGAAGGGTTTTGACTTCAGCTCGGGGTGGAACTGTACGCCGATAAACCACGGGTGGTCTTTCCATTCGACGATTTCCGGCAGGCGTCCATCAGGGGACATGCCGGAGAAGATGAGGCCGACTTTTTCAAGCTGCTCGCGATATTTGGTGTCGACTTCATAGCGGTGGCGATGGCGTTCTTCGATGACGGTTGCGCCGTAGATCTGCGCCACTTTTGAGCCCGGCGTGAGGTTGGCCGTGTAGGCGCCAAGGCGCATGGTGCCGCCTTTGTCGTCATCGACTTTGCGGCGGGAGATGTGGTTGCCCTGCACCCATTCTTTCAGGTGGTAAACAACTGGCTCGAAACGTTTTTTCCCGGCTTCGTGGTCGAATTCCTCGGAGCCGGCGGTTTCAAGTCCGGCGACGTTGCGGGCGGCCTCGATGACGGCCATTTGCATGCCGAGGCAGATGCCAAGGTAGGGAATTTTACGGGTGCGG
The DNA here is from genome assembly GCA_905479635.1 of uncultured Boseongicola sp. Taxonomy (GTDB): domain Bacteria; phylum Pseudomonadota; class Alphaproteobacteria; order Rhodobacterales; family Rhodobacteraceae; genus Boseongicola. The sequence goes on from CAJQNG010000047.1 coordinate 9,596, forward strand.
GCGAATTCCGCCGCGCGGATTTTTCCTTCGGTGCCGCGTTCGCCGAAGCCGCCGGGCACGAGGATGGCGTGGAAGCCTTCAAGCCAGGGGCCAGGGTCTTCGCGTTCGAATATTTCGGCGTCGATCCATTCGGCTTTCACGCGGGTGCGGTTGGCCATGCCACCGTGGGTGAGGGCCTCGGCGATGGATTTGTAGGCGTCTTCAAGCTGGGTGTATTTGCCGACGATGGCGACTTTTATCTCGCCTTCGGCCTTGTCGATGCGGTCCTTGACGTCGAGCCAGCGTTCAAGGTTTGGCTTGGGGGCGGGGGCAATCTGGAACGCGTCAAGGACGGCCTGATCGAGGCCGACACCGTGGTAGGCCAGCGGGGCTTCGTAGATGGATTTGAGGTCGTAGGCGGGGATCACACTTTCGGGGCGGACGTTGCAGAACAGAGCAATTTTCTCACGCTCTTTTTCTGGGATCTCGTGTTCGGAGCGGCAGACAAGGACGTCAGGCTGAAGGCCGATCGAGCGGAGTTCCTTGACCGAGTGCTGGGTCGGTTTGGTTTTTAACTCGCCCGAGGCTTTGAGATAGGGCAGAAGCGTCAGGTGCATGAAGATGCACTGGCCGCGTTCTTTGTCCTGAGAGAATTGGCGGATGGCCTCGAAGAAGGGCAGGCCTTCGATGTCGCCGACGGTGCCGCCGATTTCGCAAAGCATGAAGTCAACTTCGTCTTCGCCCACGTGGAGGAAGTCTTTAATCTCGTTGGTGACGTGGGGGATGACCTGAATGGTTTTGCCCAGATAATCGCCGCGGCGTTCTTTTTCGAGGACGGTGGAATAGATGCGACCCGACGATACTGAATCGGTGTTTCGCGCGGCGACGCCGGTAAAGCGCTCGTAGTGGCCGAGATCAAGATCGGTTTCCGCGCCGTCGTCCGTGACGAAGACCTCGCCGTGCTCGAACGGGGACATCGTTCCGGGGTCGACGTTGAGGTAGGGGTCAAGTTTGCGAAGCCGTACCGAGTAGCCGCGCGCCTGCAAAAGGGCGCCAAGTGCTGCTGAGGCAAGGCCTTTTCCAAGTGACGACACAACGCCACCAGTGACGAATATATACCTTGCCATGTCTCGGGATCCTCTCCGTGATGTCCTGCTTGAGGCTGCCGTTCGGTGGTCGCGAATACGCAGCATCACGGGGGTTGAGCCTTAAAGGATTCGGGAGCGTTTGCCAAGCGTCTGACCCCAATATCTGGGGCCAGATCAGGACTTTTTCCAAGGTCTTGTGGTTAGTCGGCGCTTGGAAGATCAAGTGCGCCGCCTGTTTCGCCCGTTGACGGAGGCAGAAGGGCGTCGCCCGATGGCAACAGCGGAACCTCGGAAACAGCGCCGCGACCCGCACCGATGCGGTCAAGGACCGAACCAGAGGCGGAGTTTTGCGCCGCGAAAATCGTCAGGGTAAGCGACGTGGCGATAAAGGCAATCGCGAGCATCCATGTGACTTTACCAAGGGCCGTTCCCGCGCTGCGGGTGTTGACCACACCGCCACCGCCACCACCGCCCATGCCAAGACCCCCGCCTTCCGAACGCTGAAGAAGCACCACGCCGATAAGCGAGAGCGCGAGGATCAGGTGGATGATGAGAACGACGTTTTCCATGGGGAGCTTTCGGATCGGGTATCGTGGGTCGCAGGGTATGTATTCGACAGAGTCGCTTCGCGCAAGGGGTGGCGATGGGATCGTGAGTGGGGGCTTTGTCCCTCGGGCTAAGCGAGCCTCACCTTGGGATATTCTGGATCCAAAGAAGGTTGGGGGCCGGAGAGGTTTAGGGCGCGCGCAGGGCATGTGGGGCCAACACCGTGGCGCCGGGCGCAGTCGTTCTCAGACCAGCTCGCTGATTATATCCTGTTCGATAAGCCGCTGAAGATCGCCGAAATAGCCACCTGATCGAGCGGGGCGTGTCGGGTCCGAGGTGATGGCGATGGAAAGGGCAAGATCGGGAACCACGGCGATGATCTGGCCTCCGTAACCGCGCGCAAGGGCATAGGCGTGGCCAGAGGCCTTGCCGATGAACCATCCGTAGCCATAGCCGAGACCGGACCACGGGGACCGTGTGACGGGGACAAACGATCGGTCGATCCAGGATTGGCTGACAACGCGGGTGCCGTTCCATGTGCCGCCCTGTCGGATCATATCACCGAAGCGGGCCATCGCGCGCGGACTGAGGGCCATTTCGTTGCCGCCGAGGTAGAAACCCTGCCGGTCGCGGGTCCAGGTGGGGATGTCGATGCGAAGCGGCGCACCAAGCCATTCGCGCGCCAGTGTGAGGAGGGTTTTGCCGGTGGCGCGCGCCAGCACCGCGCCAAGGATATGGGTTGAGCCGGTGGAATAGAGCATGGTTGTTCCGGGCTCGGCGATGATCGGGCGGCCAAGGGCGTCGGCGACCCAGTTCGGGCTGGAGACCCATTGGCCATAGTTAGGGCCTGAGGTGCGCTCAAGCCCGGCGCGCAAGGTCATTAGGTCTTCGACCGTGATGTCTGCGGCGCGGGGGTCGGCCGAGCGTGGCAACAGGTCAGGGGCAAGGTTGGCGATGGTTGCGGTGACGTCGGCGATAACACCTTTGTCGATGGCGATGCCGGTAAGCGTCGCCACGATGGTTTTGGAGACGGATTTAATATTTGCCGGCCGGTCGAGGGCGGGGCCGCGCAGGCGTTCCGCGATCTGAACCTCTCCGTTTTGCAGGACGATCAGGCTGTGGAGCTGCTCTAGGCCGCGGGCGCGGTCGAGCGCTGCGTCAAACTGGGCAGTTTGAGCGGCAAGGTGGCGCGGCAGAAGGGCGCTGGCGGTCGCGGTGGCAAGAAGGGCGCGGCGGGACAAAGTCATGGGATTGATATGGGGCGCGCGGCGCGCGCGAAAAGGGGTCAGTCGTCGCTGTGTGTCAGTTCGGGCACGTCCGAGGCGCCTGCCGAGCCGCGACCTGAGAGCGACGGGTTCTCCATAAAGAAGCGGTGGCAGTTGAACGGGGTCTCGCCGTCGGGTGGGCTTGGACGGTGGAAGGAACCGTCGGGCGACAGGATCCAGCTTTGGGCCACGTCGGCAAGGTTGGCGGCCATGATCTGGCGGACAATCTGTGCCTTGACCGTGGGGTTTGTGGCCTCGACCAGCGTTTCAACCCGACGGTTCAGGTTGCGGCCCATCCAGTCGGCAGACGAGATATAGACCCGTGCCCTTTTGTGCGGCAGTCCGTAGCCTGCACCGAAGCAGACGATGCGCGAATGTTCAAGAAAGCGGCCGACGATGGATTTCACGCGGATGTTTTCCGACAGGCCTTTGATGCCCGGGCGCAAACCACAAATACCGCGGATCACCAGGTTGATTTTCACACCAGCCTGACTTGCAATGTAAAGCGCGTCGATCACATCGGGGTCGACGACCGAGTTCATCTTGGCCCAAATCTCGGCGGGTTTGCCTGCAAGTGCGAATTCGGCCTCTTCAGCGATACGTTCAAGCAGAGTATTTTTCAGCGAGATCGGCGAGATCGACAGGTTCTGCATGCCTTCGGGCTGCGCGTAGCCTGAGAGGTAATTGAAGACCTTTGTGGCATCGCTCCCGAGCGCGGCGTCGCAGGTGAACAGGCTGAGATCGGTGTAAATTTTGGCCGTGATCGGGTGGTAGTTGCCGGTTCCGAAATGGGTGTAGGTCACCAGTTCTCCAGCTTCGCGGCGCACCACGGTCGAGATCTTGGCGTGGGTTTTGTAGTTCAGAAATCCGTAGACCACATGCGCGCCTGCGCGTTCCAGCGTACGTGACTGGCGGATGTTGGCGGCTTCGTCAAAGCGGGCTTTGAGTTCCACAAGGGCTGTGACGGACTTGCCTTCTTCTGCCGCCTCACAAAGTGCTGAGACGATGGGGCTGTTGTGCGATGTGCGATAAAGCGTCTGTTTGATCGCCACGACGTCTGGATCCATCGCTGCCTGTTTCAGGAATCGCACCACCATGTCGAAGGTTTCATATGGGTGGTGCAGCAGCATGTCCTTTTGGCGTATAGCGGCGAACATATCGCCGTCGTGGTCCTGAACGCGTTCGGGCACGCGGGGGGTGAAGGACGGCCAGAGAAGGTCTGGGCGATCATCAAGGACCAGTTCCCTGAGGTCGGCGAGCCCGATCAGGCCGCCAAGCTCAACGGTTTCCTCTTCAGTGACGCCGAGTTCTTCGGTGATGATGGCGCGCAAGGCTTTGGGGGCGTCGGGCGAAATCGTCAGGCGCACGACTTCACCGCGTTTGCGGCGTTTCAAGGCGACTTCAAACTCGCGCACAAGGTCTTCGGCTTCGTCTTCAACTTCAAGGTCGCTGTCACGCAGGACGCGGAAGGCACAGTTGCCGTTGATCTTGTATCCGGGAAACAGGCTGTCGATGTGCAAAAGCAGCAGTTCTTCAAGCGGCAGGAAGCGGCGAGAGCCGTCTTCCGATGGCATCGCGACGAAGCGGTCGACCTGATGCGGGATTGGCAAAAGCGCGCGCAGGGGGCGTTTGTCGAACTTGCGTTCCAGTTGCAGGGCAAGCGAATATCCAGCGTTCGGGATAAACGGAAACGGATGTGCCGGGTCGATCGCCAGCGGCGACAAGATCGGGAACACCTGCGAAAGGAAGGTTTGCTCGCAGTGTAGTTTGTCGGAATTGCTGAGATCGTCGCGCGACAAAAGTTCGATACCTGCGGCCGTGAGTTCAGACTTCAGGCTGCTCCAGACGTCTTGCTGGCGATTAAGAAGGTTGCGCGCGTTTTCGTTGATCAAAACAAGCTGCTCGGACGGTGTCAGACCATCAGCAGCGGGCGTTGTGTTTCCCGCATGGGCCAGCTCGCGCAGACCTGCGACGCGGACGGTATAGAATTCGTCCAAGTTGGTCGCCGAAATTGACAGAAAACGCAGACGCTCAAGCAGCGGTACGCGGTGGTTTTCGGCTTCTTCCAGCACACGCCAATTGAACGCAAGCCAAGACAGTTCGCGGTTGAAGAAGCGGTTCGGGCTTTGATCGTCAACGCCTTCGACACTTACGGAGGCGGGAAAATCAGCACTGAGGAAATCGGTATTCATAGCCATGAAACGCGGCCTAACGGGCAAATTTGACGACACAATGACGGTTATCGCCTTTCTTCGTCCAATTTGTCCAGCACGCGCCGGGCCAAAGGACGCGTAATAGCGCGTTTTTGGGCAAGTGCTTCGGCGTCGAGGGCTACCACAAGTCGATTGATTGCGGCGAACGAGCGTTCGGAGTGTGTGACAAGCCAGGGGATCAGGTTTGGGTCGATCTGCAGCTGGCGGTCGGTGAAAAGCTTTACAAGCATGGCCGACAAAAGCGCTTCGTCGGGGGCCTCAATTTGGACGACATCCGTTGCCTGCATTCGGCTTTTGAGATCGGGAAGGGTGATCGTCCAGCGCGCAGGCGGCGTGCGAGCAATCAAAAGAAGCGGCAGGTTTTGCGCAATCATGTGGTTGTGGAGGTGGAAGAGGGCCTCTTCTTCGGCGCTCGGCATCGGCGCGTCGGGGATTTCGACGGCAAGCGCAGTAGCGATGCCGGGGATATCGGCGCTCGGCAGATCGGCCGTCAGCATCACATGGCCGTGGTTGGCCTTTGACCAGTCATGGGCAAGGTGGGATTTGCCCGCGCCTTCGGGGCCTGTGAGAGCGAGTTTGGCGTTTGGCCACGTTTCGGTGTCATCAAGGCGAGTGACGGCCAGCACGTTGGCCGACGAGACGAAGAAGTCGCCGCGTCCAAGTGCTGTGCGCTTGGGCAGATCAAAGATCAACTGCTCGGCCATTAGGTCAGGGGTCTTCTTGCTCTTCGATCCCTTTGTAGAGAAGGGAGGACCGATAGCGTGAGATCGCAAAGCGGGTGACAACGCCGATGGAGGCGGCGACGGGGACGGCGACAAGAAGACCGACAAAGCCAAAAAGCGCACCAAACGCAGACAGCGCAAAGATGAGCCAGACCGGGTGCAGGCCGACGGATTGGCCGACAAGGCGCGGTGTCAGGATATTGCCTTCGACAAATTGCCCGGATTGGAAGATTGCCCAGACAAGGATGATCCAAATCCAGTCGCCCCAGAATTGAAATAGTGCAAGGCCAAGCGCGAGAACACCGCCGACAAGCGCTCCGACGTAAGGAATGAAGGTCAGCGCACCTGCAACAAACCCAACGACCAATCCGAAGTTAAGACCCACGGCCATAAGGGCAATGGCATAATAAGCGCCAAGGATCAGACAAACAGTGCCTTGGCCACGGATGAATCCCGCCAGGGCGCGGTCGATTTCCGAAGCCAGCCTGCGGATCGTCGGCGCGTGATCGCGCGGCAGAAGGTTGTCGACTTTGGCGACCATATTGTCCCAGTCATACAACATGTAAAACGCCACGACCGGCACGATCACGAAGATCACAATGGCGTTCACCACGCCCGAGAACGAGCTGAGGACGGTGTTCAGAACCTCGCCGCCGCGCGACTGAATTGTTTCGGCGATAGACGACAGCGACCTGCGGATCGTTGAATTGGCGTCGCCAAGGTCGGGGAAACGTTCGGTCAGGACCGCTTGCAGGCGCGAAGCCATATCAGGCGCGGTCGAGATCAATTGCGCGGTCTGTGAGACCAGCGTCGGGATCACGAGAAGGGCGAGAACCACAAAAATCATCAGCGCCGAGATGGTGATGATCGCCGTGGCAATGGCGCGCGAACAGCCCAAGGCTTCTAGCCGGTCGGCGACGGGATCAAGGAAATAAGCGATGGCCGCTCCAAGGACGAAGGGCAAGATGACGTCCCCAAGGACCCAAAGAACGACGAAGAAGACCGCCGCTGCGATCCCCCAGTATTTCAGCTGTTGCCGGATGGGCAGGGCCATATCGTGTCCTTGGTTTGTGGTAGTGTCAGGTGTCGCAAGTCAGCGCAAAGGGCGCAAGGGGGTGGTTTTGGCTTTGTCGGGCAGCCGCGCGGGCGTCATGCGCATGGGGTATGGCTTGCGAGGGCGGCGGCGATGGCCTAGACGACTTTGGTGCGAAATCGTCCAAGAAGGTCCATAAAAGATGCGTCTAAGTCGTTATTTTCTGCCCATTTTGAAGGAAACACCCAGCGAGGCGCAGATCGTCAGCCACCGGCTGATGTTGCGGGCTGGCATGATCAAGCAGGCAAGTGCTGGCATCTATTCCTGGCTGCCGCTGGGCTACAAAGTTTTGCAAAACATCGAAAAAATAGTGCACGAAGAACAGGTGCGCGCCGGTCACGTGCCGATGCTGATGCCGACGATACAATCGGCGGATCTGTGGCGTGAAAGCGGGCGGTATGATGACTACGGCCAGGAAATGCTGCGGATTTCTGATCGCCACGGACGCGATATGCTGTTCGGGCCGACGAATGAGGAATTGATAACTGATATTTTTCGGTCGTCTGTGAGCAGTTACAAAGACTTGCCGCTGACGCTTTATCATATTCAGTGGAAATTTCGCGATGAGGTGAGGCCTCGGTTTGGGGTGATGCGCGGGCGCGAATTTTTGATGAAGGACGGCTACAATTTCGATCTGACGAAAGAGGACGCGCTGCACGCGTACAACCGCCATCTGGTATCCTATCTGCGCACCTACGAGAGGATTGGTCTGCAGGCTATTCCTATGCGCGCGGACGGTGGACCTATCGGCGGGGATTATACGCACGAGTTTCTGGTACTGGCCGAGACGGGCGAGTCGGAGGTTTTCTACGACAGCGCGATCACTGAATTGTCGTTCGGTGACCGCGAGATTGACTACGACGATCATGCGGCTTGCGAGGCCGTGCTGCAGGAGTTCACCTCGCGTTATGCCCGCACGGACGAAACCCACGATGAGGCGGCGTTTGCCAAGGTTCCGCAAGATCGCCGACAGTCGGCGCGTGGGATCGAAGTGGGGCAAATCTTCTATTTCGGCACGAAGTATTCCGAAGCGATGGGCGCGACGGTTCAGGGCCCCGATGGCAAGCCTGTGCCGGTTCACATGGGGTCACATGGCATAGGCGTGAGCCGCCTACTCGGCGCGATTATAGAGGCATCGCATGATGATAACGGGATTATCTGGCCCGAGGGCGTGACGCCGTTCCATTGTGGGATTGTGAATTTGCGGCAAGGTGACGAGGCGACGGACAAGGCGTCCGAGGCGCTGTATAAGTCGTTGGTCGCACATGGGATGGAGCCTTTGTACGACGACCGGGACGAGCGCGCAGGCGCGAAGTTTGCAACGATGGATCTGATCGGGTTGCCTTGGCGGATCACCGTCGGCCCGCGCGGTTTGAAGAACGGCGTGGTCGAACTGACAAACCGTCGCACCGGCGTCAGCGAGGAAATGGCGCCCGAGATGGCCGTCGAGAAAGTCGCCGAGATTTATGCGCCGCATTGTGTCGAAGTGCGGGCGGCAATGGTGCAGCCGATGGAAAAGCGGTCGTTCCACACCTGGATTTGAAGGCGAAATGTCAAACCAACCGTTTACTGGCGCAGGAACCGGGGCTCCGGACTGGTCGTTGATACCGGCGCCGGAAGACGACGGCGCGGCAGACCACCTGACAGGAGCGAAAGTGCCAGATGTGGCCTTGGCGTCGACCGATGGCGGGGCCGTGTCTTTGGCGGATGTCGCGGGACGAGTTGTTATTTATATCTATCCGATGACAGGGCAGCCAAACGGCGTATTGCCGGACGGTTGGGATGGCATTCCGGGCGCGCGGGGGTGCACGCCACAGTCGTGTTCCTTCCGCGATCATTTTGGTGAATTGCAGGCGCTGGGTGTCGGCCATGTGTTTGGATTGTCGACCCAAGATACGGACTATCAACGCGAAATGGCAACGCGTTTGCACCTGCCGTTTCCGGTTCTGTCGGATGCAGATGGCGCTTTAGCTGCGGCGCTGAACCTGCCGGTACTGCAGGTCGAAGGGCGGAAATTGCTCAAGCGGATGGCCTGGGTGATCGAGGCCGGGGTGATCGTCAAAACCTTTTACCCGGTGTTTCCGCCCGACCAGAACGCGGACGATGTTTTGGCATGGCTGCGCGGTCGATAGCGTTCTATTTGCGACATTTTCCGTGGCGCGATTGTGACAGATTACACCCACCGGCGGCGTAGCCTTTCCCTAACAGGGAGAGGTTTTGTCATGGGCGAACAATGGCAAATTGTACTAGTCAGCCGCACGATTGGTGCGGATCGCGGCCGTGCTGCGAGAGGGCGTCCGAGCGACTGAGTGCCGCTCGATTAACCTTTCCCTTTTTCGCAGGATTTCTAAAATGACACGAACACAGACCCGCCGATCCGGAGGGCGCGTCGCGCGCCACGCACTTCGGTCAGCGCCCTTGGCCGAAGATGTTCGCCCCATTCGAGGCGGTATGGAAGGCGGGACGCTTAAGGCACTTAGCGACGCCGAAGTGCTACGTATTCATAAAGCTGCTTTAACAGTCCTTGACGAGATCGGGCTTGCTGACGCGCCGCCTTCCGGTATCGAGGTTATGGTTCAGGCGGGTGCGCGGTTAGGCGACGACGGACGCTTGAGATTCTCACCCGCATTGGTCGAAGATATGCTGGCGAAAGCCGCACGAAACATAACGCTGCATGGTCGAAGTTCCGCGCACGACTTGAACCTGTCAGGCACCAAAGTTCACTATGGTACGGCTGGCGCTGCAGTGAATATGGTCGAGCCGGATGGGCGAAACTATCGCCACAGCACGTTGCAGGACCTTCATGACGCCGCGCGAATAGCAGACCAGTTGGACAATATTCATTTTCTTCAGCGGCCCATGGTTGCCCGCGATTTACCCGATAATCTGGAACTTGATCTGAACACGATCTACGCGTGCTGCACAGGCACGACCAAACACGTCGGAACATCTATAACCGAGCCGGAAAACGCACAGGCCTGTCTGGACCTCGCCTATGCAATTGCGGGTGGTGAAGAGGCGTTCCGTGCGCGGCCTTTTCTGTCTAACTCCAATTGCTTCGTCGTGCCTCCGCTTAAGTTTGCGACCGAAAGCTGCGGGGTTATGGAGGCCTGTATCCGGGGCGGTATGCCTGTTTTATTGCTAAGCGCCGGGATGGCCGGAGCGACGGCACCTGCGACCTTGGCCGGAGCCATCGTGCAGGCGGTCGCAGAGTGCCTTGCCGGCATCGTGTACGTCAACGCGATTGCGCCCGGGCATCCGGCGATTTTCGGCACATGGCCGTTTGTCGTTGACCTGCGGACAGGCGCGATGTCGATCGGGTCAGGAGAGCAGGCGCTTTTGACGGCTGGCTGCGCGCAGATGCATCAGTTTTACGGTCTTCCGGGCGGGGCTGCAGCGGGAGCGTCGGATTCCAAACTGCCGGACATGCAGGCCGGGTGGGAGCAGATGTGCTCGAATGTGATGGCCGGCTTGTCGGGGCTAAACATGGTTTACGAGGCGGCAGGCATGCATGCGTCGCTGCTTGGATTTTGTCACGAGTCGCTGATCCTTGGCGATGATCTGATCGGGCAGGCGTTAAGATGTCTTAAAGGCATCGAAGTGACGGATGACACGCTTGCCATCGAAGCGATGCGGGAGGTCTGTCTGGGCGGTCCGGGGCATTATCTTGGGGTCGGTGAGACACTGGCGCGGATGGAGACGGATTATGTCTATCCGTTTCATGGGGATCGCACGAGCCCAAAGGAATGGGAAGAAAACAAGAAACCGGATTTGATTGCAGGGGCAAAGGCGCGCAAGGAGACGATTTTGGCGACCTCTTCAATGGCAGCTTTGGATCCGGTTATGGACGCTGATATCCGAGCGCGATTTCCGATCAAGTTATGAATTGCGCGCGCTCGACACCGGAGTATTTTTGCCAAGAAGAGCGGGATGAATTGGAAGTGAGTTGACCGCGCGCGCCGCGCCTTGCATGACAGGGCAAAACATCGGAGCAGTCATGGCCACGCCCGCGCCCTTTTCACGTTTTGAATTCCTGATCGCATGGCGGTATTTGCGCGCCAAGCGGGCCGAGGGCGGCGTGTCCGTGATGACATGGATTTCGCTGATCGGTATTATGCTGGCGGTGGCGGCGTTAATCATCACACTTGCCGTCCGCGCCGGGTTTCGCGACGAGTTTGTGTCGACTATCCTTGGCGCGAACGCCCATGTGACTATCTATAATCAGGGAGTTCGTTCGGAAAGCGGGCAGGTCAGCCGGGTTATCGCAGACTATAATGATGTGGCCGCGCGGCTTGCGGCCGTTGAAGGTGTCACGCGCGTTGCCCCTTTGGTGAAGGGTCAGGTTATGGCCGTTTACCGGGATGAAAACACCGGGCTGGAAATCTTTGGCATTGCGCCGGAAGACCTTGCCGAAATCCCGCGCATAGCTGACCCCGAAACCGGCGTAGGCGATCTGAGCGCTTTTCCTGGTGGCATCGCATTGGGTCGCGAAGCGGCGCGATCTTTGGGCGTTGGGGTCGGGGATGTGGTGCGGTTAATCTCTCCTAACGGGGTGAGAACAGCCTTTGGCACCAGCCCACGGGTGGGCGAGTACGAAGTCACTTATATATTCAATTCAGGGCGTTACGACATTGATCGCACACGGGCGTTCATGCCGTTCAGCGAGGCTCAGGTGTATTTCAACCGCGAAGGGGTCGCGGATGAATTGGAAGTGAGCGTGGTCGAGCCGGAGCGCGTTGAAGCTTTGTCTGCACCCTTGCGAGAAGCCGGCGGAGAGCGCGCGCTTTTGTGGACATGGAAGGATTCTGCAGGCGGCTTTTTGCGCGCATTGGAGGTCGAAGACACGGTGATGTTTGTGCTGATGTCTGTGCTGGTTTTGATCGCGTCGATGAACATTATCAGCGGCTTGGTCATGCTTGTGAAGAACAAGGGACGCGACATCGGCATCCTGCGGACGATTGGTTTGACCGAAGGGTCTATATTGCGGGTATTCTTTTTGACAGGCGCTTTGGTTGGCACGATTGGCACGCTGTTCGGGGTCATCATTGGCTGTCTTTTTGCGGTCTATTTTGACGCAATATTAGCCTTCGTTAACGGCGCGGCCGGCGGCGGCGTTTGGGATGGGGCGGTGCGGGGCATCTACCGTTTGCCTGCTAAGCTCGAGCTTGGCGATGTGCTTTCAGCGGTTGGATTGTCGCTGTTTTTGTCCTGGGGTATCACGCTTATTCCGGCGCGCCGCGCTGCGCGAATGAACCCGGTGGAGGCGCTTCGTTATGAGTGATGCACTGGCGCTTGAAGGGGTCAAAAAGACCTATAATCCGGGACGAGAAAATGCGCTCACGGTGCTTGACGGGGCGTCGTTGCAACTTGCGGCGGGCGAAGTTGTGGCCTTGGTTGCACCGTCCGGGGCAGGCAAATCTACGCTGCTTCATATCGCGGGATTGCTGGATTCTACGGATGCCGGGCGGGTCAGTATTGGAGGCACGGACTACACTGGATTGTCGGATGCGCGGCGCACAGCGGCGCGTCGCGAAGAGGTTGGTTTTATTTATCAATTCCACCATTTACTGCCGGAATTTTCGGCAGTTGAGAATATCATCTTGCCCCAGTTGGCCAACGCGGTTCCGGCGGCCGAGGCGCGCGCGCATGCCCTGTCTTTGATGGAGCGCGTCGGCGTTTCAGGGCGGGCAGACAATCGACCGGCGGCTTTGTCGGGAGGAGAACAACAGCGGGTCGCGTTTTGTCGGGCCCTGGCGAATAAGCCCCGGGTTTTGCTCGCGGACGAGCCGACGGGAAATTTGGACCCGGCGACGTCCGATACGGTGTTTGCGGCGCTGATGGAGTTGGTGCGCGAAACCGGACTTTCTGCTTTGATTGCAACCCATAACCCAGGGTTGGCGGCACGAATGGATCGGGTTTTGCGGCTTGAGGGCGGGATTTTGGTGGCTGAGTAAGCGAGTGCTTGGGTGATCTGGGTTGGCCCGCGGTTCCTTAATCAATGGGCGAGGTGGCGAACGATATCTGCGAAAGATGTGGCGGCGCGTGCTGAAGCCTATGCGAAGGCGTGGGGCTCGAGCGACCCGGACGGCAGTGCGATGATTTTTGTCATTCGGGTCCGAGCGCAGTTTTGAACTGGGCTTTGGAAGGGGCGCATTCTGAAACCGGCAAGCATGTGAAGGTTCAAGGCGGGTCATTTGGCGCCGAAATAACCGCAAAAAGCGACGTCGGTGCCACGTCGGCATTGCGTCGGTGCGGGCGTTCGACTGTATAAGGGCTCGGTAACGGCTTTTGCGCGCTGATTGAGGTGGATCAAGGCCGCAAGTCCATGACACGAGTAGATTTGTAAGGAGGAGGATTGCTCATGAAAACTCTGATACTTTTGGCGATATTTTTGGCAAGCACGGCGTCGGCGCAGGATGTGGCGCAGGGCCGCGACGTCTTCCAGAACCATTGCGCGACCTGTCACGGCACTGGCGCGCGTGGCGATGGACCGATGGCGGATGTGCTGTCGGTGGTGCCCACGGATTTGACGGCGCTTGCTGCGTCGAACGGCGGGGAGTTCCCGACGGCGCGGGTCGTGCGCCGGGTGGATGGGCAGCGCGAGGTTCTGGCGCATGGTGGTCCAATGCCATTGTGGGGGATGATCCTTGACGGGCCGGCTGCGGTCATCGTCGCGCCCGATGGGGCCGAGATTGTCGCGCCGGAAGCGATTGTCGATGTCGCGGCCTGGCTGGCGACGGTGCAGCGATGAGAGCGCTTTGGATTGCAGCCGCAACTTTGGCGGCAGGTGTGGCGCAGGCGGAGGTGCCTGATGCCAACGCAGGAGAATGGTACTTCGCGCGTTATTGTGCGGCGTGCCACGGGATGGAAGCGCGGGGCGATGGGCCGATGCAAGAGATTTTGACAGTGCAGGCCCCGGACCTTACGCAACTTTCAGCGAGCAATGGCGGCGTGTTTCCGGTGATCCGCGTGGTACGCCAGATTGACGGGCGTGATCCGATGCTGGCGCATGGGGGCGAGATGCCGCTGTTCGGAGAGTTATTTTCGTTTTCTGACGCAGCTATTCCCGCAGAAACGGGACAGCCGATCGTGACGGCGCAGCCAATTGCGGATTTGGCAGCCTGGCTGGAAAGCGTGCAGGAGTAAGCGTCTAACCAAAGCGCTTGGCCTGTCCGGCGCGGGGCTGGGTTTCGCCATCCCGCGCCGGTGGTATCGGTCTATTTGACCTTTTTACCGGCAATCGTGGTGTCGGACTTGCCGGCGTTGGAATTGGCGGTCGCAAGGACCTTTACCTTTTCCTTCTTCGGCTTTTTGGTCTCGCGATTACCGCGGTCTTTTCCTTTGGACATGGGGTCGAGTCTCCTGAGCGTTGCCGCATCGGCAGGATGCCGGACGGGTATTGGCTTTCAGAAGATCACGGTTGCCTGAGAGGGTTTCAGGGCGATGATCCCTTTGGCTGCGGGCGCTTGGGCCTGCTGACCTTGAATGTAAGCCTGTGTCGCGAGTGGCGCAAGTGGTGCGTTTTGGGGGCGGCACGGTTCGGCTTTGCCGACCGAACATCCACTGGACGTTGCGAGTGTCGTAGGAGCGTAGCGCCAGAGGGCATTTAGGTTGGGTTTGGCGTTTGCTCGGTTTGGCGAGGATCGCGCGCGGCGCGAGGACCTGTGAGACACCATTTCTGCAGGCGGGACGGTTTTCTTGAAGGTTGCAATGGTCATTTCCCTACACCAATAATTTCGGTTTTCGCGTTATTGGCGCTTCTATGGATTTTATCGCAGCACTTGATGAAAGTCAGGGAGAGTCCGGCGCGAATTGTCCGGCGAATTACATTTCTAGCCAGGAAAATTGGAAAAAAGTTTTGGACGCATGGGCGGAATATTTGCCGTATTCGTCCATGCAGTCTTACCGAAGTTTCCGATTAAAATGAGTGAAATGCAAATTGGCCCCGATAGGCAATCAAAGGTGAAATGGGTCGAGAGGATTACAGCACGACACGTGCTATTTTCGATCGCAGTCGTTTTCTCTGAGGCGGACTTGACGGCCATAGGATCCATCATGTTTTTGCCCGGTGTGGCTCTTGATTTCGGACACCTCGAGGTTCCCTATCTTTTTTTGCTATGAAGACATTTTTGGTTTCACGCTTTCGTCGGTGCGACGATTTTCGACGAATGGCCGAAGATTAAGGGGCCGTCCTACCGTTAGGCAGCCGCGTCAGGTTTGTATTTGATTATAGCAATCACAAGACGATTTCTCTCAGACAGCGGACATCGTATTACGTTCGCTTTCAAAAGAGGTTACTTCAATCTTAGGAGAACGGCCTGAATTTCAGGACGATAATGATTTTCTTTCCATTACAAGCAGCGCACCCATTGGCCTGGTCAACACGTATGCATCATGAGGAACATGGTATTGGTCTTGTGGACTTGGACGATTTTGAAGGAGAGAAGCACGCACCTTTG
>CAJQNG010000048.1 GCA_905479635.1 uncultured Boseongicola sp.
GGGTTCACGCCGGTCCTGTCGCGCGGATCAATGCGAAATCGTCGCGATCAAACCGCTGGCCTGAGCTTGGCGCCGTGGGCGACGATAGGTTCGACGGCCCGAAGAAACTCTGGCGTACCGCAAGCGAAGCGCAGTCTCGACGACAGATCGGTGGTCTTCCAATCCACGGTGCTGTGAATGCCGATCTGGTTTAATATGGGCAGTGCAGCCATGAGATCCCAAGACGATTCACCGATGCCAAGATACCCATCGACCTGGCCAAGGGCCACTTCGATAAGCGACAGCGTCGCCGAACCACAGCAGCGAAACGACATGCCGGCATCTTCCAAGACGAAACGCAAAGTCTCAAGTCGCAGCTCAACCGGGATGACCGGGTGAAACCCGACGCCACAAGAGGCGCGGGAACTATCAAGGCCGCTGCGCTGCGCCAGCCTTTCTCCATTCAGGGTGCTCGCCAGTCCTATGCCACCCACAAGTATCTGCGACCTCAGGGGCGCGAAGATGACGCCGAAGGTTGGTTGCCCAGCCTCATAGAGTCCAATTGATATTGCCCATTGATCGCCACCGCGGACAAAATTGAACGTGCCGTCAATCGGATCAACGACCCACGTGCGACCGCTTGTGCCTTGGTGCGCGGCCCCTTCTTCGCCGAAAATGCCATCTTCAGGAAACGCCTTGGCAAGCCCTTCGGTTAAAAAGCGTTCGACGTCCTGATCGGCGGCGGTCACCAGATCAAGGTGTCCTTTTGACTCCACCGGCACGGTGCTTAGTGCCTCGAAGTGGCGCAGGGCGACGGCCCCGGCGTCGCGCGCAAGTTGTTCAACAGCAGCGACGCTGGATTTCTCAAGTGGCGGGGTCAAAGCGCGACATACCGGGTATGAACGGTCATGGCAGCGGCCTCCTCTATCCGATGAATGAAATATGCAAATGGCTCGTCCACATCTGATGGCTCCGGTGCGTTATGGGCCAATTTCAACGCGTGTTGGAAGGAAGGCCCGCCGCTGACCGCACACCAGATGCCGTTCCAGAGCGTCTGGAACGGTCGGTGAATATGGCCCGACAAGATCCTAACCGGACCGGAGTATTGGGCAATAAGCTTTTCAAATTTCGAATGCCCGTCTTTCAACGCCATTTGATCAAGCTTTGTGATCGTTGACGGAAACGCGGGGTGGTGCATCAGGATCAGTGTCAGTCGCTCTGTCGGATTAGCCAGCCGTTCAGCAAGCCAATCGATTTGGCTGTCATCAAGGCCGCCGGTGACCTGACCTTCGATCAGCGTATCAAGCGCAATAATCCGCAGATCACCGCAGGACGCTTCGTAATCCAGTTTTGACCCTGGCCCGAAAGGAAGCGAATCTTCAAAGGCAGCTCTGAAGCCCTGACGCGCATCGTGGTTTCCCGGAACCGCGAAAATCGGAACTTTGATGGGCGACAAAATATCCTTCACAAGGGCATAGTCTTCCGCCGAGCCGCCGTCCGCCAGATCGCCCGTGATCATCACCGCATCAATGCAGGGTGAGAAATTGGCAATATCGGCGATAACCTTGCGTGTGGCCTGGACAATATCGGGACGCACCAGCGAAGTTTCCGGCGCGTCCGCGAAGATATGAAAATCGGATGTGTGCGCTATTAGCAATATAGGGGTTCCACTGTGTGTTCTGGCATTGGACGCATCGTTATTTGATGCCAGCGCGCATGAAATTGGCGACGAACTGACGTTGGAAAATTATAAAGGCAATGATCAGTGGGGCGGTGGTCATCAGCGTTGCTGCATTCACCAGCGACCATTCCACACCGCTATCTACCGTGGCAAAAACGCTTAGGCCGACGGTCAAGGGGCGCACCTCTGGTGAATTTGTAACGATCAAAGGCCACAGGAAGTTGTTCCAATGGAAGCTGATCGAAACCAGCGAATAGGCCAGATAAACCGGCCACGCCAACGGCACATAGACATTCCACAAAACGCGCCATGCACCCGCGCCCTCGATTTGGGCCGCTTCATCCAGCGACTTCGGCACTGTTAGGAAAGTCTGGCGCAGCAGGAAAATGCCGAACGCCGAAGTTAGATAAGGCAGGGCGATCCCGATTATCGTGTCTGTCAACCCGACGCGTGAAAGCGTCAAATAATTCTCAACGATCAAAATCTCCGGCGAGATCAAAAGCTGCACCATGATCAGCGCAAACAGAAAGCCCGCCCAGCGGAATTTGTAGCGCACAAAGGCATAGGCAACCAGCGTGCACAATATCAGGTTTGCGACCAGAACAATGGTGATCAGGATCATCGTATTTGCAAAGTAGAGCGAAAACGGTGCGGACTGCCAAGCCTCGATGAAGTTTTCAAATGTCCATGGAGCGCCTAGCTGGAAGTTGGCTGAATATTTTTCGTCGTGGAACGCAGTCCAGACGGAATATATGAACGGTAGTGCCCAAAGTGCAGCGAACACGACGCCCATTGTTGATAACAGAATTCTGTTCAGCCCGCGGTTCATTGGTAATGCGCCTTTCTGTTCAAAACCCAGTATTGAACGATGGCCAGCAGCCCAAGCAGGCCGACCATCAAAACGGTCAGGGTTGCACCATAGGCGAAGTCTCTTTGGCGGAAGGTCACTTCGTAAATGTAGTAAAGTAAGAGCGCGCTGGAATTGTTAGGACCGCCTTCGGTCATAACAATGACGTGGTCCACAAGCCGGAACGCATTGATCAGCGCATTGACCGCCACAAAAATCGTTGTGGGTCGCAAAAGTGGCATCACGACATCCCAGAAAACCCTCAATGCGCTTGCGCCCTCAAGCTTGGCCGCGTCCTTCAGGTTTGTTGGCACAGACTGCAAAGCGGCCAGATAGAATATCATGAACAGCCCGGCTTCTTTCCACACGGCGACAAACATCATGGACGCCAGCGCTGTGTCTGTGCGGCCAAGGAAGTTGATCGATGGCATCCCAAACACTTCGAGGATCTGGGAGGCAAGGCCAATGCCGGGTGCATAGAAGAACAGCCAGATATTGGCGACCGCAATCATCGGCAACATCGTCGGCATGAAGAACGAAAGCCGCATCAAGGTTGTTCCCGGAAGCCTTGAATTCACCAAAAGCGCCATGCCGATCGAAAGGCCGATCGCCAGCGGGATGGTGCCAAGCGCGTAGATCGTGCTGTTGATCAGAATTTGTGCCAGGCGGTCGTCTTCCATTAACGCCTGATAGTTTTCGATCCCTGAAAAACGCGAAGGGCGACGCGAACTGCTATTGTTCCAAAAGGAATTTATCAGTGCTTGAATGGCAGGATAATGGGTGAACGCGACCAGCAGCGAACACGGAATGACCAACATGATCACTGCCAGTCGAATTGACAATCGGTTGTTCATTGCGTGTCACCTTGCTGCGAGTGCGTTCGAAAAGGCAGGTGAGCCCTGCGCAAACACGGT
>CAJQNG010000049.1 GCA_905479635.1 uncultured Boseongicola sp.
CATCGCAAGGCCGATCGCCTCTTCGTAAGACTGCGCGCGCACCGTAGACAGCACGGGGCCAAATATCTCTTTCTTGTAAATATCCATGTCCTTCGTGACCCGGTCAAACAAATGAGGACCAACAAAAAATCCGTCCTCATACCCCTGCAGATTGAAGTTGCGGCCATCGACCACCAGCTCGGCACCCTGATCAATTCCGGTTTCGACCAGTCGCTGAATATTCGCCTTCGCGGCGGCTGTCACAACCGGCCCGTAGTCCACGTCATTGCCTGCCGTATAAGGGCCAACCTTCAGCTTTTCGATACGTGGAACCAGTTTTTCGATCAAACGATCCGCGGTTTCGTCGCCCACTGGCACGGCTACCGAGATTGCCATGCAGCGTTCGCCCGCAGCGCCGTACCCGGCACCAACCAAAGCATCCGCTGCCTGATCCATGTCCGCGTCTGGCATGATGATCATGTGGTTCTTTGCCCCGCCAAAACACTGTACCCGTTTGCCGTTCGCGCAGCCTTTGGCATAGATGTATTGCGCAATCGGGGTGGAGCCGACAAAGCCAACGGCCTGAACCGTCTCGTTGTCTAGGATCGCATCGACCGCTTCTTTGTCGCCGTTGATGACCTGCAACACGCCATCGGGGAGCCCGGCTTCTGTCATCAATTCCGCCAGCATCAAACATACCGAAGGATCACGTTCGGATGGCTTTAGGATGAAGGCATTCCCGCAGGAAAGCGCCGGGCCCATTTTCCAAAGCGGGATCATTGCTGGGAAGTTAAACGGCGTAATCCCTGCGACAACACCTAAAGCCTGCTTCATCGAATACATATCGATGCCAGGACCCGCGCTGTCGGTAAACTCCCCCTTAAGAAGGTGTGGTGCACCAATGCAGAACTCGATCACTTCAAGTCCGCGCTGCACATCGCCCTTCGCATCGGGAATAGTCTTGCCATGCTCGCGGCTTAGTGCTTCGGCCAGCTTTTCCATGTCGCGGTTTATGAGCCGTACAAAGTCCATCATCACCCGAGCGCGCCGCTGAGGGTTCGTCGCTCCCCAGGCCACTTGAGCCACTGCCGCCCGTGCGATAGCCGCGTCAACTTCGGCGGTAGAAGCCAAAGGCACCTTCGCCTGAACTTCACCTGTCGCGGGGTTAAAGACGTCCGCAAACCGACCCGAGCCGCCCGCAACATGTGCGCCGTCGATAAAATGTGTAAGCTCTTGCAAGAAACTTCTCCCCTTTTGATTTTGAGGCAACCTAAACTCCTCAGCGCAGGCGAAACAGAGGGAAAGCACACATGATCCTGAAAAATTCCGGACTTTTGCAGGGAAGGTCCCTGTTTCGGATGCGCGCCAGACTTGACAGGGGGCAGCGCCGGTGTGACGCTGCTCACAGCGGTGTGAAGCCCGGGAGGAAAAAATGCTGGTAAGCCAAATACTTGCAATGAAAGGCGGAGGTGACGTTGTTACTATCCCGTCCAACACCACAATTCAGGACACCGCGCGATTACTCTCCGAGAAGAGGATCGGCGCAATTGTGGTTTCTTCGGATGGTGAAAGAGCCGAAGGCATTATCTCGGAACGTGACATTGTCCGCGAACTTGGCCGTCGTGGTCCAAGCTGCCTGTCGGAAACGGTTGACGACATGATGACCCGCGAGCTGGTCAGCGCCATCGGAAACGAGACCACCGATCAGGTCCTTCAGAAAATGAGCGACGGCCGTTTTCGCCACATGCCAGTTTTGGACGGAGAACGCATGGTAGGGCTGATCTCAATCGGCGATGTGGTCAAAGCGCGACTGTCCGAACTGGCCATGGAAAAAGACGCGCTTGAGGGTATGATCAAGGGATTCTGATCTGCAACTTATTGATCTGGTGATACTTTCATGCCACCCAATGCGATAGACAAATCCTGAAGAGGCGCGGAAATACACATGCGGATCGGACTTTATCCCGGAACCTTTGATCCGGTCACCCTAGGGCATCTCGACATAATCCGTCGGGCGACGCATCTGGTGGATCGCCTTGTCATAGGTGTTGCCATCAACCGCGATAAGGGCCCGATGTTCTCGCTTGATGAGCGGGTCGCAATGATCGAGGCCGAGTGCAAATCCATCGCAGAAGAGAGCGGCATCGAGATATTCGCGCATCCTTTCGAGAACCTGTTGATCGATTGCGCCAGCGACGTCGGGGCCGGTGTGATCATCCGAGGTCTGCGCGCGGTTGCGGACTTCGAGTATGAATTTCAGATGGTCGGTATGAACCGCGTACTTGATTCCAGTATCGAAACTGTCTTCCTCATGGCCGAAGCCAAACACCAGGCTATCGCGTCCAAATTGGTCAAAGAAATCGCTCGGCTGGACGGGGACGTGTCAAATTTTGTGACGCCCTCGGTCCGTGACGCGCTTGTTTCGCGAGTGCAGCAAAACAAGCGCTAGGTCGCGTTTATTCGCCATAAACTGCGCGCGCAGCCAGCGCGTGTGCGTCGCCTTTGTAGATGCCAAGATCGAGCGCCACATCAACTGGAAGGCTGCTTATTTCACGAACCGTGCGATTGTAGAGGCGTCGTTTGCTGATGGTGTTGAGAAGCGTGTTCATTTTCAATTTCCAAATGTGATTTGTTTTCCGTTGAAACGTATATGGATCGAAGCCATGGCGAAAACAACGGACGAGTTTTAATATCGGCCTTGCGTGAGCTGCATAGGTTAAAGCTCTGTTTTAAAAGAAAAGGGCAGGCCGAAGCCTGCCCATAAAATTAGATAAGTTACGCTTTTGCGCATTATCAGCCATAGACGGCCCGTCGCGCGATCCGTGGGATATCACCTTGATAGATGTCCAGATCGAGACGTGTATTCAATGTGGTCGACTGCAGCGCCGACACTGTTTTGGAGTAACGTGCGCGCTTTTCAGCGCGGTCACACAGGGTTCCAAAAAGCGAAGTCATGTTTGATCTCCTTTATGACAGGGTTACGCTCTCACTGCATAACTGGCACAAAGTTAGCGCTAAAAAAGCGTAAATGCTGCAGAGCAGCATTGCGCGGTTTGCATAGCAGAATGAGGCCGAACTTGGACGCTATTTGTCTTCCATCAACTGGGCTTTTGCGACGCCCATCATTTCAGTCATCTTTGCGCGTATCTCGGCCTCGGTCGCCAGATCGCCAAGATCGCCAGACACCTTGCGATAGACGTCTTCGTCGCCGGCTTCCTCGAAATCGGCTTTGATCACTTCTTTGGCGTAATCCGCAGCCGCATCGTCTGCTTTGCCCATCAGCTCAGCCGCCCAAAGCCCCAACAGCTTGTTGCGGCGCGCTTCGGCTTTGAACTGCATCTCGGCGTCATGGGCATATTTATTTTCGAAAGCGTTCTCGCGATCGTTGAAAGTGCTCATAGGATAACTCTCCGTGTCGGATTAAAAGTTGCTGTTCATGATATGCCTGTCGACGAGGGCCGCGACAAGAGGTGCCGCGCTTGCCGCAAGGTCGCATCTGCCCTATAGCGACGCGAAAGAGCGGGGCAATTGCCCCGCGATACACGAGTTTGGGAATTCAGACATGGCACGTCGCAAGAAGGTCTATGAAGGCAAGGCCAAGATCCTCTATGAAGGCCCCGAGCCGGGTACTTTAGTCCAGTATTTCAAGGACGATGCGACGGCGTTCAATGCGCAAAAGAAAGACGTCATCGACGGTAAAGGTGTGCTGAACAACCGCCTGTCCGAGTTCTTCATGAAGGGCCTGACGCAGATCGGTGTGCCGACTCACTTCATTAAGCGCCTCAATATGCGCGAGCAGTTGATCCGCTCGGTCGAGATTATCCCGCTTGAAATTATCGTGCGCAACTACGCGGCAGGGACGATGTCTCAGCGGCTTGGTTTGGAAGAAGGCACGCAACTGCCCCGTCCCATCATCGAGTTTTGCCTGAAAGACGACGCCTTGGGCGATCCGCTTGTGTCGGAAGAGCATATTCTAGCCTTCGGATGGGCAGGTCAGCAGGACCTGGATGATATGATCGCGCTGGCGTTGCGGGTGAACGACTTCATGTCTGGCTGCATGTTCGCGGTCGGGATCAAGCTGGTGGATTTCAAGATCGAGATTGGCCGGGTTTGGGAAGGTGACTTCCAACGTTTGATTATTGCCGATGAAATCAGCCCAGATAGCTGTCGTCTGTGGGATATGGAAACGGGTCGGAAGCTTGATAAGGACGTATTCC
The DNA here is from genome assembly GCA_905479635.1 of uncultured Boseongicola sp. Classification (GTDB taxonomy): domain Bacteria; phylum Pseudomonadota; class Alphaproteobacteria; order Rhodobacterales; family Rhodobacteraceae; genus Boseongicola. Next base: position 4,197 of record CAJQNG010000049.1, read on the forward strand.
GTCGGGATCTCGGTGATCTTGCGGATGCTTACACCGAAGTGGCGCGCCGCCTTGGTGTGTTGCCGACGAACGTGACCCACACCACAAAGCCAACATTGATCAACTAAGTGCGTCGCCCATTCAGAGCGCCCTACATTTTTGCAGGTCCTTGTGAAGTTCTAACGCCTCGGCGTTGGACAATTCGTTGCGAATCCGCAATAGAACAGTCAGATTAATTTTTGCGCTTCTTGGGGGTCGAGATGAAGGCACGTGTCCACATTATGCTGAAGAATGGCGTGTTGGATCCGCAAGGCGAAGCTATCCGCCATGCGCTTGGCACTCTGGGCTTTGATGGCGTCCACGGTGTGCGGCAGGGTAAGGTGATCGAAATTGATCTTGCGTCTAGCGACGCGGCCTCCGCGGAAGCTGAGGTTGGTAAGATGTGCGAAACACTTCTCGCCAACACCGTGATCGAAAGCTACGAGGTCGAGATTCTCTGATGCGCGCGGCGATCCTTAGAACATACAACGAGGATTTGTCGATCGAAGACGTGGCCGTGCCCGATTGCCCGGCCGACGGCGTTGTCCTGAAAGTCTTGTCCTGCGGCATATGCCGGTCCGATTGGCACGGCTGGGTGGGCGAACATCCGCGCGTGAAGCCGGGACAAATCGGTGGTCACGAATACTGCGGTGAAGTTGTCGAGGCCGGTTTTCAGGCGACCTACGCGGTAGGGGACCGTTTGATCGCGCCCTTCATTCTTGCCTGCGGAACCTGCCTGAATTGCCGCTCTGGCGCGTCAAATACCTGTGTCGATCAGCGCCTTCCGGGCTTTGTCGAGCCGGGCGCGTTTGCCGAATACGTGGCCGTGCCGCGCGACCATAATCTTGCACGCTTGCCCGAGGGCATGTCGCCTGCGCTGGCGGCGGCTCTTGGATGTCGTGTCACGACGGCATGGCACGCTTTGACCGACCGCGCGGCATTACAGCCCGGCGAATGGCTGGCCGTTCATGGCACCGGCGGCGTCGGACTTGCGGCAATGCTTTTGGGCAAAGCGATCGGCGCGCGCGTGATTGTCACCGATATCGTGCCCGAGAAACTGATCCACGCGAAAGCGCTTGGTGCGGAACATGGCGTGGACGCCAGCGACGGCGAAAGTGCTGCGCGCATTCGCGATCTGACCGACGGCGGCGCTCATGTGTCGGTTGAAGCTCTGGGGTTTCCGGCAACCGTCGCCGCATCGCTGGCCTGCTTGCGCCCCCTCGGGCGGCATGTGCAGGTTGGAATGCCAGTTGGACACCATGCGGTGCAGCCGATCAACCTTAACGCAGTCTACATGGGCAACCTCGCGGTCTACGGCACGCGCGGCATGCCTGCTTGGAAATACCCATCGCTTCTGTCGCTGATTGAAAGCGGCGCGGTGGACCTGTCGCCGATCATTGCGCGCGAGGTCAGCCTTTCGCAGACGGGTCGCGAGCTTGCTGCCTTCAACGGGCCGATGCCGCCCGGCGTGGCCGTGATTACCGATTTTCTGACCTAAGGGGTGCGATATGAAAGCCGCTGTTCTTGTCTTTCCGGGTTCCAACTGTGACCGCGATCTGGCCGTCGCGTTTCGCAACGCAGGGTGCTCTGTTGAGATGGTCTGGCACAAAGACACGACGCTGCCGGATGATGTTGATATCGTCGGTATTCCGGGCGGTTTCTCGTTTGGCGACTACCTGCGGTGCGGAGCGATCGCCGCACGCTCCCCTATTGTCGGTGCATTGAAATCCCACGTCGAACGTGGGGGATACGCGCTTGGGATTTGCAATGGCTTTCAGGTGTTGGTTGAAACCGGCCTTCTACCGGGCGCATTGATCCGCAATGCTGGGCTGAAATTCATCTGCAAGCCTGTCGATCTGACCGTCGAGACCACCGCCAGCGACTTCACGAGCGGCTATACCAAGGGGCAATCGGTGACTTATCCCGTGGCGCATCATGACGGCAACTACATTGCTGGACCGGACACGCTTGCCGCCTTGACTGGAGAAGATAGGGTCGCGTTTCGCTACGGCGGCAATGTCAACGGATCGGCCGATAAAATAGCAGGAATCCTGTCAGAAAACCGCCGCGTTCTGGGGCTTATGCCGCATCCGGAAAGGGCTGCAGATCCCGCCCTGGGCGGTGCAGATGGTGCGGATTTGTTCCGTTCATTGGCAATTGCGGCTGTCACGGCTTGAGCGGAGAGGCCCGACGCCTTAGATTCCCCCCATGAGCGACGCTCGGCGTAAACGCGCGACAAAATTTGCCGGTTCTTCCTGGCCGGTACGGGCGATGATGATTTTCGTCATCTCAGCCGCCGTTGCTGTTGTGTGGGTCACCAACCAGCTTTTGACCGAACGCTTCACTGAAAGTACCCGCAGCCGCGCTGAAGTCCGACTCGCACTTTATTCGGGCAATATTCTCAGTGAATTGCAACGTAACCAGATCGTGCCGCAACTTTTGGCGCGTGACCCATCTTTGGTAGGAGCCCTGAATTCCAACGATTTTTCACAGTCTTCCCAGCGCCTTATCTCCTATCGCGATGAAATCGACGCTGCAGGCCTGATCCTGATCGACGGAGGCGGGCGTGCGGTTGCGGTCACGGATCGCCAGAAGCTTGGTTCGCAACATCGCTCGGAGCCCTATTTTGTAGAGGCTCTGCGTTCTGATGAGACGGTTTTCACCACGAACGTCACGGACAACGGCACGCGGTTGTTTTCCTATTCGCGCAAACTTGAAAATCTTGGCGAGACCATTGGCGTCATAGTCGTCGAATTGAACCTGCAACAGTTTGAAACCGCTTGGGCCGGGTTCACGGACGCCGTTGTTGTGACTGACAGCGAGGGTCAGATACTGCTTTCGACCGAGGGGCGTTGGCGCGGTCTGAGCGAGACTGAAGCGCTTGAATTGCGCTCGGCTCCCACCGCTATCCAGCGGGCGGTGCGCGCCACGTCTGATTGGTCCGTGCTTTCGATTGATGCATATGTCGAGGGCCAGCCGGTTATGCGACAAGAAGCGCGGGTCGGCTTTCAAGGTTGGCGGATGGCCAGCTTCACCACCTATGCGGGCGTGCGCGAGCGGGTAAATGCGTTCATTGCGCTTGAGATTATGATGTTTGCGATCATCCTTGCGGTGGGATTTTACTTTGCCAGCCGCAAAGCCACATCGCGGCTGGTGATCTTTCAGCGCGAGTCGGCGGAGCTTCGCCAGTTGAACGCCGCGCTGCAGCGAGAAATCGCTGAGCGCGAAAAGGCCGAACGCAACCTTGAAGTGGCCGAGCAAACCATTCAGCAATCATCGAAACTGGCGATTCTTGGCGAGATGTCTGCGGCCGTGAGCCACGAGTTGAACCAGCCCCTTGCGGCGATGAAAACCTACCTCGCCGGGGCCAAGTTATTGTTGCAGCGCCGCCGCCCGGATGAGGCCTTGTCCTCGTTCCAGCGGATTGATGATTTGATCGAGCGTATGGGGTCGATTACGCGGCAGTTGAAATCCTACGCGCGCAAGGGCGGCGATGCCTTTGAAACCATTGATGTAAGGGATTCTGTATCCAGTGCACTCTCGATGATGGAGCCGCAGCTGCGGCAGCGTAAAATGGCGATCACCTCGTCTCTGCCACGCGCCCCGGTCTATGTCGATGCCGACCGTATTCGTCTGGAGCAGGTGCTGATAAACCTATTGCGCAATGCGCTGGACGCCACCAAAGGCGTGACCGATCCCGAGGTTATTTTGCTTCTGTCTGTTTCCGACGAAGTGCTGATCACCGTGCGTGACAACGGCGTCGGAATTGATGACCTCGAAAGCCTTTTCGAGCCGTTTTACACAACCAAGGCCCCAGGCGACGGGGTGGGGCTGGGGCTTGCTATTTCATCGGGGATAGTCAACGACCTTGGAGGCCGGATGACGGCGAAAAACGGCCAAAGCGGGGGCGCACTGTTTGAAATCAGTCTACCGCTTGCCGATATGGCAGCTGGTAAGGCTGCAGAATAAACGTGAGGACGCATTGATGGCAAAGGCCATGAAAATCGCGATTGTCGACGATGAACAGGACATGCGGCAGTCGATCAGCCAATGGCTGGCGTTGTCGGGGTTTGACACCGAAACTTTCCCCAGTGCGGAAGACGCACTGAAGAGCCTTGGCTCCGAGTACCCGGGCGTTGTGGTCAGCGATATCAAGATGCCGGGCATGGACGGCATGGCCTTCTTGAAACGTCTGATGGGCGTGGATTCCGCGCTGCCGGTCATCATGATTACTGGGCACGGCGATGTGCCGATGGCGGTCGAGGCGATGCGTGTTGGCGCGTTTGATTTCCTTGAAAAGCCGTTCAACCCCGACAAGATGACCGAACTGGCCAAGAAGGCGACCAACGCGCGCCGGCTGACCCTTGATAACAGGGCATTGCGCCGCGAGTTGTCGGATGGGTCTGGTATCATCAAAAAGCTCGTCGGGGCGTCTCCGGTGATGGAGCGTTTGCGCGAGGATATTCTCGATCTGGGGCAAGCGGATGGCCATGTCCTTATCGACGGCGAGACCGGCACCGGTAAAACCCTGGTGGCGCATGCGCTTCATGCCGTGGGCGCGAAGGCGGGCCGGAAATTCGTGCTGTTTTCCTGCGCGGCGCACGAGGAAGATGCCCTTGCCGCGCGGCTTTTTGGACCGAACGATACCGACGAACGGCTGCCCTTGCTGGAAGAGGCGCGTGGTGGCACGCTTGTTCTGGAAGATATCGAGACGCTTCCCGAGAAGCTTCAGGCGCGCCTTCTTACATGGATGAATGAGCAAGGCACGCCAGCGGAAACGCGGATCGTTGCAATCAGTAACCTTCAGGAGGCCGGACGCACCTGCGAGGACGCGCTGCGTCCCGATCTCTATTACCGCCTCGCCGCGATGAAGATCACGCTGCCGCCCCTGCGTCAGCGCGGCGAAGATATGTTGTTGTTGTTCCAACGCTTTTCAGAGCAGTTCGCGGAAGAATATGGCTGCGACGCGCCGGAAGTCAGTGCGCAAGAGGCGGCGCAACTTCTGCAAGCGCCGTGGCCCGGAAACATTCGCCAGCTTTTGAACATCGCCGAACGCGCGGTTTTGCAGTCGCGGCGCGGTTCGGGCACGATTGCGTCGTTGTTGATGGCCGACAGCGACGAGACCGACATGAATGTGACCACAGAAGGCAAACCACTGAAGGAATACGTGGAAGCCTTTGAGCGGATGCTGATCGACAACACCATGCGTCGTCACCGGGGCGCGATTGTGAATGTCATGGACGAACTTTGCCTGCCGCGTCGGACATTGAACGAGAAAATGGCGAAATACGGACTTCAGCGTTCAGAGTATCTTTAAGAAAGCCGCTTGGGCGGCGCCGCCGGGCAGGGGGCTTTTGCCCCCGCCCGATGCAAGTTCCCCAAAGTATTTGCAAAAAGCGCGACACTGGTGCAGCGCCAGCGTGAAATCGCCGAACTTCGGGATTGTATTTTATCCCCAACCCCCTTTATGTTGAATGTGCAACAAGATCGGGCCATGCGCCCCAAAGTGTTGTTAAAAAAATTTTCGCTGTTCCAGACGGTTAGCTCGAGTGTTTTGAGCAGTCTGGCCTGGCAACTCGGCCTTAGGGCCGCAAAACCGAATTGCCCGAGACGCGATTTTGCCGCGCCGGGCCGATAACGGGCGCCATTATAAGGCGCCGGAGAAGAAACGCGATGACGCGCGCGAGGGCATCAAAGAGCATGTCCCCGACCCGGAAAGGTCGGGCCCCATTGTCTACGCCGCGTCCAGTCGCCATCAACAGTCGTATTGTAATCAGCTCCTCCCTTCTCAGGCGGGGGGCTGTGCGCGTGCGCGGAAAGTCAACATGTCAAAGAAAATGCTTATCGATGCCACCCACGCGGAAGAGACCCGTGTTGTGGTGGTCGACGGAAACAAGGTCGAGGAATTTGATTTTGAGTCCGAAAACAAACGGCAGCTTGCCGGGAATATTTACCTCGCAAAGATAACGCGGGTCGAGCCTTCGCTTCAGGCCGCGTTTGTGGACTATGGCGGCAATCGCCACGGTTTCCTCGCGTTCTCGGAAATTCACCCTGACTATTACCAGATCCCGGTCGCGGATCGCGAAGCGCTTCTGGCCGAAGAGATGGCCTTTGCTGAAGCCGAAGCGGCCGAGGAAGAAAAGCCAAGAAAACGCCGCTCGCGCGGTGGGCGATCCCGCTCGAAGGCCGCCGAGGTCGAGAATAACGACGAAACCATTACCGCGGAAGTCGCTGACGAAATTACCGATGCCGAGGCCCCCGCTTTGACCGAAGGTGTCGGAGACGCGCCGGCTGTGAGCGATGATGCACCCAAGGCTATTTCTGGTATGGATGTAGTCGATCTTGATGGTGAGGCGGATGACGCGGCACCGATCGTCGATGATCAAGGCGACGACGACACGCCCTATTCGGCGATGGATAACGCGGCAGAAACCGACGAAACGATCGAATCTGTTGCTGATGACGACACCCAGGAAGACATTCGCCCACCCCGTAAATCGCGTCCGCGGCGTTACAAAATTCAAGAAGTTATCAAAGTCCGTCAGATACTTCTGGTCCAGGTCGTTAAAGAAGAGCGCGGCAACAAAGGCGCGGCCCTTACAACTTACCTGAGCCTTGCCGGGCGCTATTGTGTACTTATGCCGAACACGGCGCGCGGTGGCGGCATCTCTCGCAAGATCACCCAAGTCGCGGACCGCAAGAAGCTGAAGGAAATCGCGGCTGAGATCGACGTGCCCAAGGGCGCCGGTCTGATCATCCGAACGGCAGGGTCCAAGCGAACCAAGACCGAAATCAAGCGGGACTACGAATATCTTCAGCGTATGTGGGAGCAAATTCGCGAATTGACGCTGAAGTCGATCGCGCCTGCTCAGATTTACGAAGAAGGCAATCTGATCAAGCGGTCGATCCGTGATTTGTACAGCCGCGAGATTGACGAGGTTCTGGTCGAGGGCGAGTTTGGCTACCGCACAGCTAAAGACTTTATGAAGATGATCATGCCGAGCCACGCAAAAAACGTGAAGCTTTACACCGATGGAATGCCGCTGTTTGCGCGCTTTCAGGTGGAAAGCTACCTTTCGGGCATGTTCAACCCGACTGTGCAACTAAGGTCGGGCGGTTATATCGTGATCGATGTGACCGAAGCTTTGGTGGCCATCGATGTAAACTCGGGCAAAGCGACCAAAGAGAATTCAATCGAAGACACTGCGCTGAAAACCAACCTTGAGGCGGCCGAAGAAGTGGCGCGTCAGTTGCGTCTGCGCGACCTTGCCGGTCTGATTGTGATCGACTTCATCGACATGGAAGAGCGCCGCAACAACGCATCCGTCGAAAAGCGTTTCAAGGATAGGCTTAAGACAGATCGCGCCCGCATTCAGGTCGGTCGCATTTCGGGTTTTGGCCTTCTCGAGATGTCGCGCCAGCGTTTGCGTCCGGGCATGCTTGAAGCCTCGACCCAGCCGTGTCGGGCATGTCATGGCACTGGTCTGATCCGGTCGGACGACAGTCTTGGCCTGAATATTTTGCGTCAGCTTGAAGAAGAAGGCGTGCGCAAACGGTCGCGCGAGGCTTTGGTCAAGGCGCCGGTTTCGATTATCAATTTCCTGATGAACAACAAACGCGAGCATATTGCGCAAATCGAAGCGCGTTACGGCATGGCGGTACGGTTGGAAGCCGATCCGTTCCTGATTTCGCCTGACTTCACCATCGAGAAATTCAAGACGGCGACTCGGGTGATTGATACTTCTGCACCGGTTGTGTCGGTTGATCCGGCTTTGATGGCCGAGATCGAGGAAGATCTGGCTTCGGAGGCGGCCGAGACAGTGGAAGAAACAGATGTGGTCGACGCGGCACCACGGTCCGAGGAAGATAACGAAGATCGGCCGAAAAAGCGCCGTCGTCGTCGTCGTCGTCGTCGCGGTGGCGGAGGCGGTCGCGAGGATGATGAGGCACAAAATACCGAGAACGGCGCGCCAGAAGCTAGCGAGGCTGTCAGCGAGACGGCTAGCGAAACCGCGGGCGACGCGCCGTCGGAACTTGCTGAAGCACTGGTGGCTGACGCCGAGGCCGAGACCCCGAAAAAGCCACGTCGGTCACGGTCACGACGCAAGACGGAAGCGCCAGTCGAAGAGCAAGCTAACGATGATGCGGCCCCTACGGAAAGCGTGGAAGCAGTTCCTGATGTGGTTGAAAACGCCCCAGAAGTAGCCGAGGCTGTGGCTGAGAAGGAAGCTCCAAAGCCCAAGCGCAAACGTGCGCCACGCAAGAAAAAAGTTGAAGAGGCAGTTAACGAAGCGCCGGTCGAGGCCGCAGCAGCGCCAGAAGTGATAGCGGCTGAGCCGGTAATGCCAGCGGCAGTTGCGACACCAGGACCAACTCCAGAGCCCGAACCACGGCCCGAGCGAGTGATGGTCGCGGACGTACCGGCACCTGAAGAAACGCCTGCCAAGCCACGCAAGCGTGGATGGTGGTCAGCGGGTCGG
>CAJQNG010000050.1 GCA_905479635.1 uncultured Boseongicola sp.
CAAGCGCGCGATAGGACAATCCCCATCCGATTTTCGTTACGAATCTCAGTCGCCTCAAGGTTGAGTCGTGCATGTGACAAGTTGGCCAGTGGCGGCATCTGTAAATGACCGTTTCGTCCCGCGTTGCGGTCATTTGGCCCAAGAATATGCTGCACGATGCACGAATGGCCGGTCTTGCGAAGCTGCGGCGCAGCATCAGATCGACCAACGAGCGGCAGCTAAGGGCCGTTCATGTTGGTCGGGGCGAGATCGTTTGGCAGGATCGCTGCGATGCGGCTAACGGCAGCAAAGAGCCCTAAGCGGACGCTTTCAGGCTGTTACTGTGCTGCTCTGCAGCTAATGACGGCTCCAAGCCCAATCCGTCATTGACGGATGGCGGGCACCTCCACAAACTGACAGTTATTCTGCACAATGGTATTTTGGCGTGCCCAACTGGAGAAACATTTTTGCCCGATATCGACGCGTTTCAACTTCACCCAGAATTGCGTGGAAAGATCAAACCTGCAGCAGACTCATTTTTCCGTGATTTGGACCTTAGTGTTATCGACGCTCATGGGGAGAAAGCTGGATTTTCTTCCGATTGGCGCACCCCATGCGCAGTCCGAGACGCCGAGCGGCGCGATTGGCTAGAGGGTCGCTGGAACCAAGACCTTTGGATTTTTGGCTATGGTTCGCTCATGTGGGATCCATCTATCGAGTTTCACGAAGTCCGCCATGCACATTGCCGTGGACACCAGCGGAGCTTTTGCCTGTGGGACGAAGGGGGCCGCGGCTCTATGGAAGAGCCCGGATTGATGCTAGCAATCGATGAGGGCGGCAGTTGTGAAGGTCTCGCCTTTCGCGTGGGTTCCGAGAAACTAGAGTATGAGACATTTGTCCTATTTAGGCGCGAAATGCTTGCGCCGGTCTATCGTCCAATTTGGCTCAGCTTAGACACCGCAGCCGGGCCCATAGAGGCACTGAGCTTCGTGGCTAACCGCGATCATGAGAAGATTAAGCCTGGAATCCCGCTCCAGGACCAAGCCAAGATGATCGCGCGAGCAAAGGGAATGTTTGGCACCAATTTTGATTACTTGTCAGACATGTATGAGCGCCTGGAAATCCTCGGGATTGAAGATAAATACGTATCGGAACTTTACACTGCCACTGATACCCTGCGCAACACTTCTGCATGATCACAACGGCACTCCTCGGCCGATATCGAAATTCCGCTTTGTCCCGCACACCGACGTTTTAGCCGACAAAAATGCTGCGCCATGCACGAATGGCCGCAATGCGAAAGCTGCACCGCAGCGTTGTATGGAACGGCCAAAGACCGGTTGGGGCCGTTCACAGCATCGGAGCCCCAAGAATTATCGTCGAGTGTGGCGGTGCGGTGAATGTCAACGGTGAGCCCTATGCGTGCCTGCCGGAATCTCCAATCAAAAAGCAAGAAAGTGTCGGAGTCTAATTTTCTCGTTTCCAGATGCGACTAGGGCCGGGAAACGATTGTATTTCGAACGCACTTTGTGTTCGTCATAGGGTTAGCTCCATAAACACGACCTTGCCTTCATAAAACGCAGGTAATTCGGCGGTGGGTGCACACACTTCGAAACCGGCCTTGGCATAGATATATTGTGCCGCTTCGAGTTTGTGAAACGTGTCGAGCACCATCTTCTGATAACCCTGAGCGCGTGCCCGCTCAATCAGCGATTGGGTTAATTGGGAGCCCACATGATAGCCACGATATTCCGGTCGCACGTACATCCGTTTCACCTCACAAACGCCACTTCCATGGCTAAAGTAGGCGACACATCCAGCTGGGGCTCCATTCATGGTGGCCAATAGGAATGCTCCGTCTGGCGGACCAAAAATTCCGGGCAAATCGGCAAGCTGTTCTTCTAGTCCCGCGAATGCATGTGCGTCCATCGCATCAGGGTCCAACGTCAACGCAAAATTTGTAAACTCACGAACCAGATTGCGTACCGCTTCAAACTGTTCAACCGTTTCTATCTGCTCAATTGAGATCAATGGTGTTCTCCGCGATCAGTAAGATCAAAATCTTGCTGCAACCGTACCCAATTACAACTCGAAAGCCAAAATTTGGATAATTTCGCCTCACCGACGGCGGGATTTCCCGGTGAGCCGGCTTCCGCGCCTCTACGATGCTGCGCTTATGATGAACGTCCGCTATCGGGAGGCTGATGTGCAGCGCCAGGGACTTCGTCCAAAGTCCGCTAAGGGCCGTTCGTGTCGCTCGACACAGGGTCCGGGAACCGGACATTCGCTGTGCGAACCACCAATGACCGCTAACGGGGTCAATGCGGCAATCGAATATCTGCGCCAAATAAGTCCAGTGAATAGGATTTCATTCCATCGAAACTCAACTTTTGCATTGCTTGGTGCGCGTCGCGAAGCTTCTGATGTTGAACAGCCCATTTATGAAAACGGCGACTGCAGCAATACAAAGCCGCCTTGCTTCCTGCGATTGCAGCGTTTGGGCGGCACGTGCTTTTTGGTTAACGATTTCGGTGGCGTGCTTGAAGATATAATCTTGGCGGGTCATTTGCGCGTTCCTTTGTAAAAGCCGCTTCGTTGCGGCGATGAACAAAGCTCACATGTCTTGGGCTAAAAAACTTTTGGGGAGTGTCCAGAAGACCTTGTGAATTCGTCCAAACGTCTTGCCAATCCGTCACCAGAGTGATGGAAGTTACGGATGAGCGAGCTTGGCATCATATCTTTTTTGGATTTCCAGCTCGATCCCGGGCGTGGTGAATTGCGCCGCAATGGCGTCCCAGTGCAGGTTGAGCCGCAGGTCCTGGACCTAATTGCTCACCTTGCATCGCACCCCGGAAAGGTCATCACCCGCGACGATCTGATCGAGCATGTTTGGGCCGGGCGTATTGTGTCGGACAGCGCGATCTCATCTCGTATCAACGCGGCCCGTGCCGCGCTTGACGACGACGGGACCGCACAGCGGATTATCAAGACCATCCCGCGCCGCGGTTTCCGTTTCGAGGCCCCGGTCGGGTCCGCTAAACCCGGCGCTCTGAAACGCTCCCAAAAGCCCTCGATCGCCGTATTACCGTTTGCGAACATGTCCGGCGACCCTGCGCAAGCATATTTCTCTGACGGCATAACAGACGACATCATTACAGAACTCAGCCGCTACGAAGAGCTTTTCGTGATCGCCAGCCACTCCTCTTTCTTCTACCGTGATGAGACCACGCCTGCAGCCGATGTCGCCGGAGAACTCGGCGTACAGTACATCGTCGAGGGTTCGGTCCGCAGGGATGGCAATCGGGTGCGGGTTACGGCTAAGTTAATCGACCCCGCTCGGAGCAATCAGATTTGGGCCGAACGCTACGATCGCGATCTTGCTGATATATTCACGGTGCAGGATGAGATCACGACGGTAATAGTAAACACGCTCGTAGGCCAGATTGCGCAACAGCGCTACAAACGAGTCGTGGCAGAGAGCGGCGCATATGACCATGTCCTGAAGGCCACCGAACACGGCCTCCGCATAAATCCCAATGACGGAGTGATGGCGCGGGACGAGGCCCTGAAAGCGCTTGAGCTCGACCCGAAGTTCGCCCGTGCTCACGCGATTCTGGCACTCAGTTTTGTTACTGAAGGCAACAACTTCTGGACGGCGGATCCAGCGGCAACATTTCGGACTGCCTACGACGCGGCGCGCACAGCCGTGGCGATTGACCCGCGCGATCCTTGGGCGCATGCAATGCTCGGGATCTCTGAGCTTTGGCACAACCGTGCCCATGATCGCGCAATTTCTGCTATGCAAAGTTCGGTTCGACTCAACCCCTCTAATGCCCAGTTCCGCGGTTTTTTTGCCTATGTTCTTGCATTCTGCGGCGAAGCCGAAGCAGCGCTGGTCGAGATCGAGCTGGCGAATGTTATGAACCCCCATTTCTCGCCAGTCTTCATTGGTTTCCACGGTCGTGCCCTATTCATGCTTAGGCGGATCGAAGAAGCTTTGCCGGTGCTGGAGCAGATGCTGACTCAAATGCCAGGTCATTCAAACGCTCTGGCTTGGGCTGCGGCCGCCTATGCCGCCATAGGGCGACCCGGCGATGCTCGACATGCGATGGACCAGCTAAGGGAAACGAACCCGTTCTATACCCTCACCACCGCGCGGCGTTACTTGCCCTTTTCCAACCCGAACGACCTAAGTTTTGTACTCGACCTCTTCGCCAAATCCGGAATGCCGGAGTGATCGGGGAGTCGGTGTAGGAAAAATCTCAATTGGATCGCGCTGGCGCCAACAGTGTGTTCGCCAAAGCAGACTCTCAGAACGATAACTATTAGTGACGGCTAAGGGCCGTTCCCGGCACACTGGCTTGAAGATTTCACCTTCCTCACAATGTCGCTAGAAAAGATGCCGTGGAGAAACTGGAAGGGGCTCGAATCGTGACAAAGAACTGGACTGCTATAAAGGGGGCGTTGTCGGGGTTTTCCAGGGTACAGCTCGTGGGCCTCGTCCAGGACCTGTATCGCGCCGACCCGAAGAACCAGGACTTCCTGCATGCAAGATTACTGGTTTCGGATGGGGGCACCGACCTTTCGCCCTACAAGAAGCGGATCAAGGCAGCCATCAATCCAAGCCGGTGGGACGCACCCATCAAATACCGCGACGCCCGACGTACCATATCCGATTACAACAAGGCTAGGGGACAGCTCGGCGAAACGCTGGAGCTAATGTTCTACTACGTCAAATGCGGCAATGACGTCACGCTGGAGTTCGGTGATATGGATGAGACGTTCTACAACAGCATGGGGTCCATGTTTGGCTCGATCGTGAAGAAATTGTCCGTGCAAGCCGACCCAGAACTGACGGCAACTTGGCTGGATCGGCTGGAGAAAGAATATCAACGCGTTGCCAATACCGGCTGGGGCTATGGCGACGAACTTGGAGGCTACCTTGAAGACCTCAGGTCTTCGCAAACATAGTTCCTATCCGGTCCGGTCAGTGCGGCGTCAACAGTGTCCACTCAGTACGACACAGATTTGTCCACCGCCCGGATTTGCGGCTGCGTCGAATGTCCGGAACGACGGGCCGCGGCGCAGCATCGGGGTCGGTGGCAGATGTCCGCAAAGGGCCGTTCATGTTGGTCGGGGCGAGATCG
>CAJQNG010000051.1 GCA_905479635.1 uncultured Boseongicola sp.
GGCGCACTCAAGGCGGCTTTCAGGCTCAAAAACAGCACGTCGCGTGATTTGCGCGGATCAATAATACCGTCATCCCACAGCCGCGCCGAGGCATACAAGGGATGCGATTGCCGCTCGAACATATCAATCGTGGGCTGCTTAAATTCGGCCTCTTCGTCCTCGGACCATGCCCCGCCTGACCGCTCAATCGACGCTCTTTTAACCGTCGCCAAAACCCCCGCCGCCTGGGCGCCACCCATCACCGAAATCCGACTGTTCGGCCATGTCCACAAGAACCGAGGTGAATACGCACGCCCCGCCATCCCGTAGTTCCCGGCCCCGAACGACCCACCAACAATCATCGTTATTTTCGGTACGGACGTCGTCGCCACAGCTGTCACCATCTTGGCCCCGGCCCGCGCAATCCCGGCGCTCTCATAGGCGCGCCCAACCATGAATCCGGTAGTATTTTGCAGGAATACTAGGGGGATACATCGCTGCGAACACAGCTCGATAAAATGCGCACCCTTCTCTGCGCTTTCGCCAAACAGCACACCGTTGTTGGCGACAATCCCGATCGGGCAGCCCTTCACATGAGCAAACCCGCACACCAAGGTCTCGCCAAAGCGCGCCTTGAACTCGTCAAACCGCGAGCCATCCACCAGCCGCGCAATCACTTCGCGAATGTCATAGGCCTCGCGCAAATCTCCCGGCACCACACCCAGCAATTCGCCCGGATCATAGGCAGGCTCTTCCGACGTGGCCCAAACCACGTTGTCAGGCAAACGCCGGTTCAAATTCCCGACGGCTTGGCGCGCCAAAGCCAAAGCGTGCGCGTCGTCTTCGGCCAGATAGTCTGCAACACCGGACAATCGCGTATGCACATCACCGCCGCCCAAATCCTCAGCCGTGACGACCTCTCCGGTTGCTGCCTGCACCAAAGGCGGCCCCGCCAGGAAGATCGTACCCTGATCTCTAACAATAATCGTAACGTCCGACATGGCAGGCACGTAAGCCCCACCCGCCGTACATGACCCCATCACCACGGCTATCTGAGCAATCCCGGCGGCAGACATCCGTGCCTGATTGTAGAATATCCGGCCGAAATGATCGCGGTCCGGGAAGACTTCGTCCTGATTGGGCAGGTTCGCACCGCCGGAATCCACCAGATAAACACAAGGCAAATGACAGGCCTCGGCAATCTCCTGCGCGCGCAAATGCTTCTTGACGCTTAGCGGATAATACGTGCCACCCTTCACGGTCGCATCGTTGCAAATAATCATAACATCAAGGCCCTGCACGCGACCGATGCCGGCAATAACGCCTGCCCCCGGAGCCGCACCATCATACATCTCATGGGCCGCTGTCGCGCCGATCTCAAGAAAGGCAGAACCCGGGTCCAGCAAACCTGCCACCCGGTCGCGCGGCAACATCTTTCCGCGCCCCACATGCCGCTCGCGCGCCTTGCCGCCGCCCCCTGCCGCCGCCAGAACAGCAGCCTCAGCCGCCATATCTAACGCCGCAGAATTGGCCGCCTCGTTGGCGCGAAAGGCGTCCGACGACGGTGAAACCGAAGACGTAAGTTTCATTGCACGCGCTCCTGAAGGCGATCTTCCAACACCAGCGATTGTCGCGCGGTCAAATCCAAAAGGCAGGCCGCATTGGCAAGTCCGCCGCCGGTGCTACCGCCGCATGTGGAATACTCGTAAAAGCAAGCCGCATCGCGGTACCCCATCCATGCACGCTGCATATCGCGCAACGCTTTCGCGCTGTCGGGAACGCTCGGTCCACCGGCGGGCACCGTGTCCACCACGGAACGCTCGACGCTGCGCAAATCGGCATAAACCATGTTCAACTTTTCATCCCAAAGGCCAAGCTCCAGCCCGATACAAAACCCCATTCCAACAGTTGTCGTGCCCTCGGTCGTTTCCATACAAACCCCCGCCGAAGCGCCGATGCACTCAAAGCGCTCAAGCCCCTCGGCGCCTTCCAGACAAAGCCTGGTCGTCTCAATGGAAAACGAAATCCCTTCAGCGCCCACCGGCAAAGCCATTGCAATCAAGGCGGAAAATTCTCTCAATTGCCTGCCTTCTGCGCGTCTATCACGCCTTCGATGATCCGTTCGTTCACTTCAAGCCAGCGCGCCCGATAGCCAAACCGCGCAGCCGCTGCGACATCGTTTTGGAAGGCCGCATTGACCCCGGCCCCGACCGCCGCCCCAATAATCGGCGTCAATTGCGCCACTTTCCGCGTCGACAAATTCACCCCCAACGTCGTCGCCACCCGCCGCGTCGCCGCCAAGGACCCGCCTGTCTGACCCGTCAGCTTCACGATCTTTTGCCAGCTTTCGCGGTCAAATTCGGACCGCTCTCGGTTCAGCCGCGCCATCGCGTCGGTCTTTTCCTCAGTCGAATTCGCCCCCGCAAGACTGAGCGTGTCGAGAATATAAACCCGCTCGGCCTCACTGTCGCCGCCAAAGCCATAACACAGCCCCGTCAGCCGCACCGTGCGAAGCGCCAAAGCAATCGTCGCCGGCACATCAATCGCAAGCCCCAACGCGCCAAATGCGCCTGCAGCACCACCGCCCGTCACAGCATAGCCAAGCGCCCAGCGCCGCACGTCGGCAACCGCTTGCTCGCAAGCCGCAAGGTCAGAAAAATCGTGTTGCACAGCAGCTTTACGAATCGAACTTGAAGCCGCCCAATCCGCCCCCCGGATCGCCAACTCAATTGCCTCGGCCGGGATCAGCCGATGGGTCAAAAACCCCACGGGCCGCGACAAAGACCGCATCAGCCGTGGCAACGCTGAAGGCCGGGCCGCGCGGTATGCATCCTGCTCGCGCAACACCCGCTCAAGGTTGGGATTGGTCTGAATATCAATCACGGCGTCTCTTTCTCGTTCGCACCACCACGCCCTCTAGTTAGGGACTCCGCCGCCTGAACCCGATGATTCAAGCGGTTTTCCATCACTGCGACCGCCAATCCCACAGGCAAGAATAACGCCGCTTTGCCCAAAATCATCGCCGCAACCAACAGCCCCGGCACCTCGGCCGCATCAAAGAGCCAGCGCAGGATCAACAACACCGCAAACGCCAAAACCAATTCGGGCAAAATGCCAATGACAAGCCGGAACGGGCTCCACCAGCCACGATGCTCGACCAGACACATCTCGGCACCGCATCCCTCGCAAGCCACGGACAACGCGGCAGGCGCAGCAAGACCACCTTCGAACGTGCCGAGTAATGGAAAATACCGCAAAGGCGCGCCACAAGCCGTGCAATGAAAGCCGGACATCCGTGATATAAGCGTCCCAAATGCCATCAGCGCAAAATCCTCATGCAGGTAGCTCCCCTTCCAGCGACATCAACGATCCTTGCCTGCTGAACATATAAACGCGCGCATCCACCTCCGCACCACAGCGCACGGCGATCCACACCAGACCCGTCCCCGGAACCCCGACACACTCAGTCGCATCACCACCGGTTTCGGCAACATAAAGCGCCGCGCCCGCCTCGATCACATCGGTTTCACTCGGCACGTTTTTACTGCCCAACCACAGTCCGAAAGCAGCGGCCACAAAGCACAATACCATCGTGGCCCGCACGACCCTTCGCGGCATTTTGAAATATACAGCCACTGGTTAGACCATCGCCCCCATCAATTCGCGTCCGACCAACATCCGCCGAATTTCTGACGTGCCCGCCCCGATCTCCATCAATTTCGCATCCCGAAACAACCGCGCCACAGGTGCGTCCGCCATAAATCCGGCCCCGCCCATCGCCTGCACCGCCTGATGCGCCTGCGTCATCGCAACTTCAGCTGCATAAAGACAGCACGCGGCGGCATCTGCACGTGTAACATCCCCACGATCACAGGCCTTGGCGACCTCGTAGACATAGGCCCGCGCTGAATTCATCGCCGTGTACATATCCGCGATCTTCGCCTGCATCAGCTGGAACGATCCGATAGGTTGTCCAAACTGCTTGCGTTCCACCATATAGGGCATGACCTCATCCAGGCAGGCCGCAATAATACCGGGGCCAATCCCCGACAAAACAACGCGCTCATAGTCCAAGCCCGACATCAAAACACGCACCCCGCGTCCGTCCTCGCCCAGCACATTTTCCACCGGCACTTCGACGTCCTCGAACACCAACTCGCCGGTGTTCGACCCGCGCATGCCCAGCTTGTCAAAATGCGCGCTCGACGAAAACCCAGCCATCTTACGCTCAATCAGAAACGCCGTGATCCCCTTCGATCCGGCCTCGGGGTTGGTCTTGGCATAAACCACCAGAATATCCGCATCCGGCCCGTTGGTGATCCAGTATTTCGTGCCATTCAGCACATAGACATCGCCCCGCCGTTCGGCCCGAAGCGACATCGACACAACATCAGACCCTGCCCCCGCCTCAGACATCGCCAAGGCACCAACATGCGCACCCGAGACGAGCTTTGGCAGATACTGCGCCTTTTGCGCCTCGGTCCCATTCAGGTGGATTTGATTAACACAAAGGTTGGAATGCGCGCCGTAAGACAACGCCACCGACGCACTGGCTCGCGCGATCTCTTCGACCGCAACTGTATGTGCCAGATACCCCATTCCCGCGCCGCCATAGTCTTCGCCGACCGTGAGTCCAAGAAGCCCAAGGCCCCCCATTTCGGTCCAAAGCCCGTTTGGAAAGGTGTTCGAGACGTCAATCTCGCCCGCAATTGGCTTGACGCGATCCTGCGCCCAGCGATGAACCATATCGCGAAGCGCTGCGACATCCTCGCCCAGATCGAACCGCATAGACACCGCAAACATCGGCCAGTCCTTGCTTTATTGAACACTTGTTCAGTTAATACAGTTTAACGTCAATCCGGTCAATCTCGCCCTACTGGTAACGCCATGCAGACAAGCCCAACCGTTCTAAGCGTATAACATGAATACTTCGGCCCTTCTTGCGATCCTCACTCCGATCGCCGTCATCCAAACCATCTGCTGGGCAACGCTGGGGCCAAATCACCTGACGATCATCACAATCTCGGTCACTTCGGGGCGCGCGGCGGGCCTTCGTGCGGCGATGGTCATCGCCGCGCGCGCCCTCACATGGTCGCTGATAGCGGTCTCCTGCATCGCCGTCATTTTCGAGGTTCTCCCATCGCTTTACTTTGCGTCGCGCGTCGTCGGAGCGGCCTACCCTAACTACCTCGGCATAAACCCATTCCGCACAGCACGATGCGGCGGCGTCTTCACCCTGATACCCGATGCAGCCTCTCCAGCCACAACAGCGCCGTTTCGCACCGCCTATCTGGTGATGATGACCAACCCCAAAGTTTGTTGCTCTTCGGCTCGATTCTGACCACTTTCATCCCGCCCGAAGGGCCAAGCTGGCTGATGATCGTGATCGCTCTTCAATTCGACGTGCTCGGCGGCATCCCGAACGCCATTGCCGCGCTATTTTTCTCAACCGGCCCGTCATTCGCCCCTTTCAAAACTCAAGCTGCGGCACATCCGCGATTTTCGGAGTGCTATTTTGCGGTCTCGGCGCGCTGATTGCCTGGGATATCGTTAAGGGGCACAGCGGCTAACGCGCTAAGAACCAACCAAAACTTCTGCGATCCGGTCCAAATCTTCATACCTGTCCAGCATCGCATCCGGCGTCAGGCGCGCAATGCCTGGCCCCTCCGGCCCGAAGCTTACCAACACACAAGGCACCCCGACCGCGCGGGCCGTTTTCACATCCGTTTCAGTATCGCCCACCAGAAAAGACGCATCAACCGCACCGCCCACCTGTTCAACACAGGCCAGATAAGGCGCGGCATCGGGCTTTCGGGTCGCCAAGGTATCCGCCCCGATCAGGGACCCGAACAACCCCCGCACACCCAATCTCTGTATCAAAGTTTCGGCCAGCCCCTCCGGCTTGTTGGTGCAAATCGCCGTGCGATACCCATCCGCCAAAAGCCGTTCGACGGCAGCCTCTGCGCCCGGATAAAGTCGGGTATAGACATCAATATGCTCGCCGTAGTGCTTGAGAAGCCTCGGATATTCCCGATTAATATCTTCCTCACCCACGGCCATTTCAAGCCGTGAAAACCCAAGCTTAAGCATTGCGCGACCGCCATGAAACGCGGTCAGCTGATCCCCCACCGGATCCAGCAAAGCCCCATGCCCCAAGGCCGCAAAACACGCATTCGCCGCCGCGATCAGATCCCCGCTTGTGTCCGCAAGGGTCCCATCCAAATCAAAAACAACCGTCTTCATACGTCCCCCATCGGCAAACGCCTGCCCTTTGATGTAACCTGCGGCAACATCAAGTGAAGCCCTCCCGTCTTGCAGGCTGGCCCAATGCGGCTAAAACGGCAGGCAACAAAAGGAAAGAGCAGGCATGTCGATCCACCTCATAGTTCTCGCCGCGGGCGAAGGCTCACGCATGGAGTCTGACCATCCCAAAGTGCTGCACGAGATTGCGGGTGCGCCGATGATTGCCCACGCGCTTGGCGTGGCGGACACTCTGGAAGTATCCGCACGCGTCGTTGTCGTCGGCCACGGCGGTGACACGGTACGCGCGGCTGTCCTTAACCTTGATGAAGATATCCGTGTCTTCGAGCAGCCCGAACAGCTTGGAACCGCCCACGCCGTCAGCATGGCCGCGCCAGCTTTTAAAGATGCAACCGGCGATGCCGTCGTCCTTTACGGCGACACCCCATTCATCCGCCCCGAGACCCTGACCGCAATGGCGGACGCCCGCAAAAACGGCGCTGATATCGTCGTCCTCGGCTTCAACGCCGCCGATCCCGCCCGATACGGCCGCCTTATCACCGACGGCAACACCTTGACCCGGATCGTAGAGTGGAAAGACGCCACCAAGGCCGAACGCGCCATTACTCTTTGTAATTCCGGCGTTATCATGGCCGAAGCCGCGACGCTTCTGCGCCTTTCTGCAACTGTGGGCAATGACAATGCCGCCGGTGAATACTACCTTACTGACATTGTGGAACTCGGCCACGCCGAAGGCCTTACCGCAAAGGTCGTCACCTGCTCCGAGGCCGAAACCCTTGGCATCAATACCCGCGCCGATCTTGCAGTCGCCGAGGCCGTCTTCCAAGCCAACGCCCGCCATGAAGCCATGGTTAACGGCGTCACCCTTCAAGCACCCGACAGCGTTTACTTTTCTTACGACACCCACATCGGCCGCGACGCAATCGTTGAACCCAACGTCATCTTCGCCCCCGGTGTAACCGTCGAAAGTGGTGCCACAATCCGCGCCTTCTCGCACCTCGAAGGCTGCCATGTCGGGTCAGGCGCGGTGGTCGGTCCCTACGCGCGCCTTCGCCCCGGAGCGGAACTGTCCAACAACGTTAAGATCGGCAATTTCGTTGAAGTGAAAAACGCCCAGATCGGCGACGGCGCAAAAGTAAATCACTTGTCCTACATCGGCGACGCGGAAGTCGGCGCGGACACCAACATTGGTGCCGGGACCATCACCTGCAATTACGACGGTGTGTTCAAACACAAAACCATCATCGGAAAACGCGTTTTTATAGGTTCCAACACCATGCTGGTCGCCCCGATTACCATCGGCGATGAAGCGATGACCGCCACCGGCACCATCGTCACCCGGGATGTCCCCGACGGTGACATGGCAATCGGTCGCCACCGGCAAGAAAACAAGACCGGCCTCGCCCGCCGCCTTTTCCAGAAACTCCGCGCGGCCAAAGCGGCCGTTAAGAAAGGTTAACCTATGTGTGGCATCGTCGGCATCCTTGGCAATCACGAAGCTGCCCCGACCCTTGTCGAGGCGTTGAAACGGCTTGAATATCGCGGTTACGACAGTGCCGGGATCGCCACAGTTGCGGACGGCAAGCTTGACCGCCGCCGCGCTGTCGGCAAGCTTGTTAACCTTTCTGACCTACTTGTTCATCAACCGCTTTCTGGCAAATCCGGCATCGGCCACACCCGCTGGGCCACTCACGGTGCCCCCACCGTCGCAAACGCCCACCCCCATAAATCGGGGCCCGTCGCAGTCGTCCACAATGGCATCATTGAGAACTTCAAAGCCTTGCGCGAAGACCTCGCCACCAAGGGCTACAAAGCCCAATCCGAAACGGATACGGAAACCATTTCGCTTCTCGCACAGTCCTTCCTCGATCAGGGTCTTGCCCCGCGCGATGCTGCCGAACAGACCATCGCCTGTCTTGAGGGCGCCTTCGCACTGGCCTTCCTTTTTGACGGCGAAAGCGACCTAATCGTCGCCGCCCGCAAAGGCTCGCCGCTTGCGGTGGGCCACGGGGACGGCGAAATGTTCCTCGGCTCGGACGCCATCGCGCTTGCCCCGATGACCGACCGCATCACATACTTGGAAGAAGGCGACCGCGCGGAACTTACCCGCGATGGCGTCACGATTTTCGACATTAGCGGCCAACGCGCAAACCGCGACATTCGCCAAATTCAGATCGACACAACACGCATCGAAAAAGGCGGCCACAAACACTTTATGGCCAAGGAAATCGCCGAGCAGCCCACCGTTCTGGCCGATGCGATCAAACATTATGTGACTGACGATGGCCTGAACCTGCCGCCAGAAACCCCCAACTTCAACGGAATTGACCGGATTATCATGGTCGCATGCGGCACTGCCTATCTCGCCTGCGCAACCGCGAAATACTGGATCGAGCGTCTTGCGCAAATCCCTGTCGAAGTCGATATCGCCTCCGAATTTCGCTACCGCACGCCACCCATCGGCCCCAATACGCTTGCAATTTTCGTCTCCCAATCGGGCGAGACCGCCGACACGCTCGCGGCTCTGCGACACGTTGCTGAAAGGGCGCAAATCCTCTCGGTCGTAAACGTCGCCGAAAGCTCCATCGCGCGCGAAAGTGATGTCGCCTTGCCGATCCTTGCCGGCACAGAAATAGGCGTCGCATCGACCAAAGCTTTCACCTGCCAGTTGACGGTCCTGCTCGCGCTTGCGTTGAAAGCAGGCCAGGATCGCGGCACGCTTTCGAACGCTGACCTGCAAAAACACGTGGCCGATCTGCGCACTTTGCCGGGCCGCATCTCATCCGCGCTTGGTGCGAACGAGACCATTGCAGAGGTCGCCCAAGATCTTGCAAAAGCCCGGGACATCCTGTTTCTCGGGCGTGGACAGATGTATCCGATCGCCCTTGAAGGCGCTCTAAAACTCAAAGAAATCAGCTACATCCACGCCGAAGGCTATGCCAGCGGAGAATTGAAGCACGGGCCCATCGCTCTTATCGACCCCGCTGTTCCGGTCATTGTCATGGCTCCCCGTGACGCGCTTTTCGACAAGACCGTGTCGAACATGCACGAGGTCATGGCCCGTGGCGGCCGTGTCGTTCTTGTGACCGACAGTGCCGGTGCAATCGAGGCCGGCGACGGAACCACCGCAATCATCACCATGCCCGAAATCCCTGATCTCCTCGCGCCGATCCTCTATGCGATCCCCGCGCAGCTTCTCGCCTACCACACCGCGGTCGCCAAGGGCACAGACGTCGACCAGCCCCGAAATCTTGCTAAATCGGTAACCGTAGAATGACCCTCGACGACGCCCTTGCCGACCTTTCCAGGACCGCAAACGCCGAAAAATCCGCCGATATGGCGCGCTATCACAAAGTAGTTCGTGTCTACCTTGGCGTAACCAACCCGGTCATCGACGCCTGCACAAAGGAATGGCGCAAATCGCTCAACCTTGACGACCGCCTCTGCCTTGCACGCGATCTTTGGGGAACCGATATCCACGAAGCCCGAATCGCCGCCGCCAAGCTTTTGACCCAAGCCCGCATCCGCCCAGACGACGCCGGCGCCTGGACCCTCGTCCAAACCTGGATACCCGATTTCGATGCCTGGGCCATCGCAGATCACGCCGCCATCGCGGGGCAAAAGCGCCTCACTTGGGATCCAGACCGTCTTGACGACGTCGAACCCTGGACCCGCTCCGATCACATGTGGACCCGGCGCGCTGCCCTCGTCATGACCCTGCCATGGACCAAAAACCGCTTCGCGAAGCCCGACCAGATCGCACAACGCGAGCGTATCCTCGGCTGGGCCGCGACCTACGTGGCCGATCCCGAATGGTTCATCCAAAAGGCAGTCGCATGGTGGCTTCGCGACCTTTCCAAAAAAGACCCGGACCGCACGCGCGCGTTTCTCGAAGCCCACGGTGAACAGATGAAGCCTTTTGCGCGGAAAGAGGCAGCCCGACTCCTCACCTGATTTCTGCGCGACCCAATTTGCCTGCGCTACTCGCGTTCGCGCAATGCTCGCCGAATAATCTTGCCCGTGGCCGTCACTGGCAAGGCCGCAACAAACTCCACCGCACGCGGCGCAACATGTGGGCTAACGCGATCTCGCACCCGCTGCACCAACCGCTCGGCGACGCCGTCTTGCGACACCCCGTCCCGCAGAACGACAAAGGCCTTCACAATCTCGCTGCGCACCGGATCGGGCACTCCGACCGCTGCTGCGTTAACCACATCTGCGTCCCCGATCAGACAATTCTCAATCTCCGTCGGCCCGATCCGATACCCGGCCGAGGTGATTACATCGTCATCCCGGCTTACATACGTCAGATACCCCTCGTCGTCCGTCCGCCCCAAATCACCGGTCCGCAGCCAATCCCCAACAAACTTCTCCGCCGTCTTTTCAGGCAAATTCCAGTACCCGAGAAACATCACCGGATCGCCGCGCCGAACCGCGATCTCGCCGACTTCTCCCGCGGGCACAGGCGCGCCCTGCGCATCAATCACTGCAACATCATGCCCCGGCACTGCCCGACCCATGGTTCCGGGCTTCAAAACGCCCAAACCGGCACTGGATGACACCACAAGATTACACTCCGTCTGACCGTAAAGTTCGTTAATAGGCGCACACAACTCATCCCTCCCCCAGGCCAGCAAATCCGCGCCAAGGCTCTCGCCGCCCGAACCGATCGCGCGCACCGAAAGCCCCGCCGGTACCGCAGCCTGTCGCATTAGCTTCAATGCGGTTGGCGGCAAAAACATCACCGAAATCCGCTCGTCCCGGATCAGCCGAAAGGCGGCTTCGGGATCGAATTTCCGCATCCTTTGAGACACCAGCGGCAGCCCGAAGTACAGCGTCGGCATCGCCAAATCCATCAGCCCGCCTATCCACGCCCAATCAGCCGGGGTCCAGCCCACATCCCCTGCCCGCGGCCGCTCCAGAACCATCTCAACCGATGGTAAATGCCCTAGCAAAAAACGGTGCGCATGAAGCGCGCCTTTGGGCGCCCCCGTTGTCCCACTTGTATAGATCAAAACCGCCGGGTCTTCGGCGCCCACGACCTCGGGGCGGAACCCGCCCGCAGCACCGCGCAACGCGTCTTCCCAAGCCATTACACGCGGTGCACCGTTGTGCACCCGCGCGCCCGTCGTCACGATGGTGTGAAGCGGGCCGCCCGCCGCCGCGCTGATCAGCCTGTCGAGATGCGCATCGTCTGTCACGCCAAGCATCGCGCCGCTGTCGGCCAATCGAAATGCAAGGGCGTCCGCCCCAAACAACGTGAACAACGGCAAGACCACCGCTCCAAGTTTCATTGCCGCGAAATGCGCGACCATTACTTCCGGGCATTGCGACAGAAAAATCGCCACACGGTCGCCCTTTGTGACACCTGCGCCGCGCATCGCCGCCGCCAACCGATCCGACGCGTCTTTCAACGCCCCAAAAGTCCAGACAATGCGCGTGCCGTCTTCGGCCAGGTCAATGATCGCGGTCCGTCCGGGTTCGAAGGCAGCCCAGTCATCGCAGCAGGCTCGCGCCATTGAAAAGCTGGCCGGTATTGACCAGCGAAAATCCCGACCTATAGCGGACCAATCGCCCGGAGGAAGAACGTGTAGATCACTGATATTCATATATATTCGCATTGACAAGGTCGGTCAAAGGCACCTCAAGCAATCGCAAAGTCGCCAGCGAAATTCGTCCGCTTCCGGTCCCCGGAAAAAGCGCCACTTCAACGCTTTTGTCACCCTCACGAAGCGCGACACGGCCCTGCCCGGGCGACGTGACCAAAGCGGTCTCGACCCAGAAACCAGCCCGCCCGGGATCCCCCAAAGACAACACCGCCTCACCCAGTAAAACGCCCCCTTCTGAGGTCTTCAACGCAGCGCTCCGTTGCGCCTGCGTTGTCGTGTCAAATTCGTCCACGCGGCGCGCTCCGGGCGGCGGCGCGGGTGTTTGTACTTCAGGCAAGACAACACCTTCCGGCGCCGCGTCGTCCATCTCGGGCGGCACCGCGCAGGCCGCCAGACCTGTCATCAGACCCATTGCTAACCACACGCGCATGCCTCGCCCCCTCAAATTAAATCTGTCCCAAATCCATCGGCCCCTTGCAGCGCCGTCACCTACGTCTTACGCTGTTTCGCATGGAAACGGCACCACTCATTGACCCCTTTCAACGGGCGATCTCGTACCTTCGGGTTTCGGTCACCGACCGCTGCGATTTCCGCTGTGTCTATTGCATGTCCGAGAATATGACATTCCTGCCGAAAAAGGAACTTCTGACCCTCGAGGAACTCGACCGTATGTGCTCGACATTCATCCGTCTTGGGGTTGAAAAGTTGCGCATCACCGGGGGTGAACCTTTGGTGCGCCGGGACATCATGACCTTCCTTCGGTCTATGTCACGCCACCTTGAAAGGGGCGCGCTGAAAGAGTTGACTGTGTCTACAAATGGCAGCCAGCTTGCCCGCTTTGCCGACGATCTTTATGCCGCTGGCGTGCGACGGATCAATGTGTCTCTCGATACGCTTGATGAAGACAAATTTGCCCGCGTCACCCGCTGGGGTCGGCTGCCCCAGGTCATGAAAGGGATTGATGCCGCACTGGCCGCCGGACTGCGGGTAAAAATCAATACCGT
>CAJQNG010000052.1 GCA_905479635.1 uncultured Boseongicola sp.
GCGCCACCTATCGGCGCTGGTTCGAAGACGGCAAACCGGCGGGAGAGGAGCCGAACATCTCCGCAAGTTTGGAAGAAATTGGCTGCGATCCAACTCAAGTCTTGGCTGCAGCTCAGTCCGAACGGATCATTAACGTTCTCTCATCGGCCACTGATGAGGCAATGAAATTGGGTGTATTTGGGTCACCTACATTCGTGGTGGATGGCGAGATATTTTGGGGCGACGATCGCCTCAAAGACGCGGTCGTTTGGGGCGAAGGGAACCGACCCCACTGAATGTGGTAGTGTCAGACAAATGCGAACCAGTCTCTGCAAGGACAATAAAGCTGCCGATTACGCCACGCCGCGTTGGCGCCACTCGGAGAGAGCAGCGGCGCGGGTGGCCTTGAAATTGGCGCGTGTGTAGAGCGCGCGCTCCTGGTTGAAATGAGTATAGACGGCGGCATGAACGGCGGCGAATTTCTCTAAACATCGCATGCTGTGAAACCATTGCATGGCCCGCTCTCGTCGTCGAAACGGCCCCTTTTCATGGTTTGCAAGCAAACCACTGTCAGGCAGCGGGTGCGCGTTCTCGACCCGATTACTTTCCCAGCGGCCCGTTTCCTGCCGGTTGGCGTTGCCAACGACTTTCATCACAGCGCCATAGGATCGAAGCTTGTCGGTCACCAGTGTATGAGGACGGCCGTGCCGCTTCATTGATGTCTTAAGGAATTTCGACGCGGCTTTGCGGTCACGGCGCTTAGTCACATAGCTTTCCAGCACCTCACATTCGTGATCCACAGCCCGCCAAAGGGAATGCGTCTCGCCGTTGATATACACGAAAACCTCGTCCAGGTGCCATCGCCAATTCGAGTACGCACGCATTTGCTGGACACGTTTACGACGAATTTCAGCGGCGAGCATTGGGCCAAATCTATTCCACCAGGACCGCACCGTTTCGTGGCTGATGTCGACGGCGCGCTCGTGCAGCAGGTCCTCGACATTGCGGACCGAAAGGGAAAAGCGAACGTCCATCATGACCGCCAGGCGGATGATCTCCGGGCTGCTGTGAAAGCGCCTGAAAGGGCGTGTTTTCGTCATGAACAAAGGCTACGAAACCACCCTGCCCGCCCAGCAATCGTGCGACAAGATCGTCATCGCTGATCCCGTACCGGGCAATCGCCGCGAACGCCGAACAGGCCAAATCTGCGAAGCTAACCGGTTCAAAAACGACCCGCAGTTTCATGTCCTGATCCGTGATCCGGCCCGACGGGAAATGCCGATCTGCCAAAAGCCCAAGCACCTCGGCCAGCCGATCCAGGCAATAAAGCGCGGTTGTCGGGTCGTTTACCCCCGGCGACAAGGCACGTTGCGCAATTTCCACAATCCGCCTGAGCGAGAACTCGATATCGTATTCGGGCGTGCGCTCCTGACCAAACGAGAACGCATTGCGAAGGTCGTCAGCAACAGCATCGGAGACCCGGCCATAGGGGGATGCAACGACAAGTGACCCAGTATTGGGAACAAAATTGCCGATCCGACCCCCTACCCGGACAACAAGATCATTGTCGCTGGCGACCTGCAGTATCCTGTCAAGATCGATCGACTGTATGTAGCCGCTGCCTGACGCGACCACAGACCGGCTGTCGTCGTCAAAATCTGGCGGCAGAGCCTCCGCCATCAGTGTCTCGGGAAAAGGCGCTGACGTATGGACGGGCTCCGGGAATACGCGCTCAACGGTCTTGCAGGCCTCTGCCGCAAGATCGGCCAGAATGGTCTCGATGCGGATTGAGGTCGCAATGTGGTGGATAAAGTAGATGAGCGTCGCAAGGCTCGCGACTGCCAGGATCATACCGAACATTACGGCGATCAGCGGCACGAAGTAGGAATTACCGCTTCCCCGAACGGAAGCAAGCACCAACAGGCAATAGACGAAGGTGGAGAGGAACGTCCCAAGCACAATCTGATTGCCGCGATCCCGCATGAAATTGCGCAGCATTCGGGGGCCAAATTGTGAAGATGCCAATTGCAGGGTCAGCATTGTCATCGAGAATGTGACGCCGGCGACAGTGATCATGGACCCCGCGATAGCCGACAGGATCGCGCGCGCACTCTCCGGGCCAAAGGCATAGGTCCATTCGTCGATCCATCCAAGCCGTGACGCCTCGAGGGTGTCCAGCAGGATCAGAACGATGGCCGTTGCCATGGCAAAAATTGCCATGACCGACGGTAGAAACCAAAAACTGCTATGCAGTCGGTCCCATATTCTTGAAATGAATTTGAAATGGCCGCGCATCATTTCCCGCACCCCGGCCGGGAGACTGTCATGGGCTCATTTCACCTTGTCTCGCGAACGACATGTCTGCTTCGAATGCGTTGATCAGATGATCCTTGAGGCTTTGCAGTCACTCCGACCGCCCGTCTTTTTCGTCGGATTTGGTGACACGGGTCTTGCCAGCGGGGCGTTCGTTGGCGCGCTTCAACTCATCCCGCGTGCCGATGTCACGCGGCAAACGCCCACCAGAACGCCCTGCTTGGGAGACGGTGCCTTTGGCACCAAGGGCGTGGTCGAAGTCGTCGGGTTTTGGGGTTTTATCGCGGGTCATCGCTTTGCCTCCAATTGTTCAGTTACGAAAATTTCTGCACTCAGCGAAGGCCGAAAAAGCCCAGGATGAACAAGACGATGACCACAAGGCCGACGATGTATACGATCCGGTTCATTGCATTCCTATCTGCTCGAAGAATGGTCAATCGTCATCTACCTCGCTGGCCTTAGCACATCGAAATTCCTGCCGAATTGACATGGATCAGTGTGCAGCGTGCGGCAACGCCGTTTTGGCCTTCACCGAGGCTGCGACAGCCAATATCACCGAACGTGCGGCAATCCCGAGTCTCATCCGACATCTCCTTGAATGTGGCGGCAAAGGCCGCTCTGCCCTCATCAAATCGGAAATGACCGGAACGCACACTGATTGCATCACCCTGTGCGCTGCAATCAGGGATATCATCGCGATGAGGGAAAGAGCTTTGGAGTGTGGGCCTTGTGCCCGGCTGCAGCCCCCACCTCAATTCATGCTGGATTTTGCAACACTACCCCCTCGAAGACGGCACCACTCAGGCCTGCACCATCAAACGTCACGTTTTCGAGCTGCGATCCGACGAAGCTTGCACCGCTGAGGTCCGAGCCAACGAAGCTCACACCGCGCAGGCTCGCTCCGTCAAAAATCGCGATGTTCATGGCCGCACGGTCGAATACGATATTGCTCAACTGGGCAGAGGCGAGATTGATGCCCATTAATTTACGCTCAGAGAAGTCCTGCCCATCGAATACGCAACCCTCACAGTTGCCGAGCATTTTGACGTCGGCAGATTGATCTAAGCTTTTGGCATAGAATGCAAAAGTGGAGGCAGCCGCGAGGATACCTGCGATCATCAGCCCGAGGATTGTTTGGCTCAGAGTGTTCATTCGTCGTTCTTTCTTGCGCCAGTATGATGAGCGGTTCCTACGAGCAGAGCCAACATGAAGCGCTTTCTATACCCCCGAGACCAGCCATCCGTTGTAGGCGGCATAGGCACCTAGGAAAACGAGGCCGGTCCAGCGTCCGATCCGTCTCCAGGCCACGACCGCAACGATCAGTGCAATTGTGGCCGTCGACATGACCCAGACATCGAGCTGTGCGATCTGCGGCGGGATTGGAATCGGCTGGACGAGTGCGGTAATGCCCAAGATGCCCAGGATGTTGTAGATGTTCGACCCGATGACGTTACCGAAGGCAATGCCGGATTCGCGCCGCAGCGCCGCCATGACGGACGTCACCAGTTCGGGCAGCGAGGTCCCTACAGCGACAACCGTAAGCCCCACGACCGTCTCGCTCATTCCCCAAAGAAGTGCGAGTGTCACCGCTGCGTCTACCGTCAATCGAGCCCCCACGATCGTCACTGCGATCCCGCCGAACGCCAAACCAAGTGCTATCCAAATCGGGCCGGGCATTGAGGTGCTTTCAGGGAAATCTGGAGCTTCGCTTGCTGCGACGGTGGCACGATCGCTTAGGTATGCGACCAAGAGATAAGCCAGCAACGCGAGGATCAGGACAGCCCCCATCCACTGGTAGAGTGACCCGATAAGGATTACGCCGACAGCGAGCATGGTCGCGATTGCAAGGGCCGCCCCATCACGGCAAAAAGAGACAGGATCAATGGACAGCGGCATGATCACCGCTGCTACGCCAAGGATCAGGAGAATGTTGGCAATGTTCGATCCGACGACGTTGCCGATCGCGATGCCCGGAAATCCGCCATAGGCCGCCTGCAAACTTGTGACCAGTTCCGGTGTCGAGGTTCCAAAACCAACAAGCG
Organism: uncultured Boseongicola sp.; assembly: GCA_905479635.1. Taxonomy (GTDB): domain Bacteria; phylum Pseudomonadota; class Alphaproteobacteria; order Rhodobacterales; family Rhodobacteraceae; genus Boseongicola. The sequence continues at coordinate 4,335 of CAJQNG010000052.1, forward strand.
TCAGGCCGATCAGGAGAGGGGATACTCCTAACCGCGAGGCTACGGATACCGCACCTCGCACCAAAGCCTCACCACCAGCAACAAGCAGGGCAAACCCGAGAAAAAGCTGGAGATAGACCATCTATCTGACCGTCCTGTCATATAAGGTCGGCGAGCGCATGGGATGCGCGGTTCGATGCCCTTGGTAAGGGAAATGGGTTGCCAGCCATCCAACATTCAAGGGTTCTCGTAGAACATTTAATTGTCGCCCCACTTCAATAATCAAAAAAGGGTTTGCTAAAGCTGACTTTGGAGCAGCTGCCGCGAAAGCCAGCTAGATCTGTAGAGCGGTCATTGTTCGGTCCGCGGCGAATGACTGCATCGAGCCCTTCCAAGGGTGCTGTCAGAAGAAAAGTTGGGGCCCGTTCTTCCCTGCCTACCCTCTGTGGTGCAGGATCCAATTTTCCTTATTTGCTTGACTAGAGCCAAGCAGGCGACGGCGATCAGCACTGAAATTCCTATGTCGAAACTTACCGGATCAGTTCAATCTGACAAGGCCCTTCGCGGGGTTTGATGCTGTGAATACCAGCCCCTCAAAATTCCGACAAAGCGAAATGAATCCGGTAATCTGGCGGTATGACCGACGCAGCGATGATGAAGGCGGTAATCTTCCGCCGGTACGGGCCACCGCAAAGGCTCTCACTTCAGGAGGTGCCTGTCCCGCGACCGGCGCCGGGTGAAATCCTGGTGCGGGTACGCGCGACGACGGTTAACCGCACCGACACCGCCACACTTCGGGCGCACCCGTTCTTTGCCCGGGCGATGACAGGGCTTCTGCGCCCGAGAATGCAGACGCTCGGTATGGATTTTGCCGGGATCGTGGATGGGCTGGGCGACGGCGTGACCGCTTTTCAGTCGGGCGACCGGGTTTTTGGCCTTTTGCCTGAGAGATTCGGCGCCCATGCGGAATACCTTTGCCTGCCAGCCGACGGGGCGCTCGCCCACATTCCCGGAGATCTTCGTTTTGACGAGGCGGTGGTCGGTGAGGGCGCATGGTATGCCAGCTCAACGACCGGTCTGCTTTCAGAGGGCCAACGGTGTCTGATCTACGGCGCGTCCGGGGCCATTGGAACCGCTGCGGTTCAACTGGCCAAATCTCGGGGTGCGGAGGTGACGGCCGTCGTCGGAATGCGGCACCTGGACCTTGCCAAGCGGCTCGGCGCGGACAGGATCATCAACTACGAAGATGAAGGTTTCACCAGCATCGCTGAAACCTTCGATTTGGTCTTCGACGCCGTGGGGAAGATCTCTTGGTTCACCTGCCGCAGGCTACTGAACCAGAACGGGATATTCGCCGCGACTGATCTTGGCCCCTATTGGTCAAACATCCTTCTGGGTATCTGGTTCGGGATCACGGGCAGCCGCCGCGTGCGGGTCCCTTACCCGGAGAACGCACCAGAATTCGTCCGGTATCTCGCAGAACTGATGGCAGAAGGCCGGTTCAGGGGCGTCTTTGATAGCAGCTATCCCTTGGAAGACATCGTCGAGGCATTCCGATTTGTGGAAACCGGGCAAAAGACCGGAATTGTCGTGATCAACGTTCAATAGAAGAGGCACGGCAGCGGCTGAACACTAGGGCTTGATCACCAATTTGCCTTTCACTTCGCCAAGACCGGTACGCCGCAAGGCTTCCGGTGCTGACGACAGCGGCAACGTGGCCTCCAGATGCGGAGTGAGTTTACCCTCGATGGCCATGTGCGCGACCCTTTCGGTTAATTCCCGGCCACCGGGAACCATCAGCATTCCGATGAACTTGTTCTGAAAGCGGAAACGCAGGCCACCGAACACGAGAGGCAGCAAAGCACTTACGTTGCCGCCTACGGCCCTGTAGATGCCGCCGCTAGAGAGAGCTTGGGCGATCTTGCCCGGGCCGCGCGTGGCGACCATATCCAAAATTCGGTTCCATCGCTTCCCTAATTCAGTGAAATCCTGCTTGCAGTAGTCGATAACCTCATCGGCCCCCAAGGACTTCAGCCAATCAATCTTGCTGGCGTTGTCCACAGCCGTGACATGTGCGCCTGCCGCTTTCGCAAGCTGGAGCGCCATGGTTCCCGATCCACCACCAGCCCCATTTATCAAGAAAGCGTCGCCCTGCCTGAGTCCTTCCGTTCCCGCAACAGCGATGCCACCTGCCTGTGGCAAACATGCGGCGACCTCGCTGGAAAGCCGGTCCGGAACCCTGACCATCTCGGCGACCGACACACACGCATATTGCGCAAACCCGCCGCGCTGCATGACCAGGTCGCCCATGACTCGGTCGCCGATCTGGAAGTCGGTGACATTTGGGCCGAGCTTGTCGATGACGCCGACGATGTCTGATCCCAGAACTTGGCGCTTCGGCTTCATCAAACCGCCCACGAGCCGCGCATACAGTGGCGAGCCGACCAGATATTCCCAGTCGGAGAGGTTCACAGCACAGGCCAGAACCCTGACCCTGATCTGTGACCTCACGGGTTCCGGAACCGGGATATCAGCAAGCCGAAGGTGCTCCGGCCCTCCATATCTGTCCTGAATGATGGCTTTCATCGGTCCTCCTCGGTATTCGGCACGTCCGGGAATCTGCGC
>CAJQNG010000053.1 GCA_905479635.1 uncultured Boseongicola sp.
CCTCGCCAGGCGCCCCTTTGAGAGACAACAAAATCTCAACGCGTTGGCTGAAAGGGCAGACGGGAATGTGGTGCATGCGCATGGTCATCGGATACCCTTTGACCTGAAAATCCAGAATTTCAACACGAAAGGCAAAATCCGGCGGGCTTTTGTCGAAAATATACTAGCGCCCGTCCGTTTGGCCACCGATACACGACAGGCCATAGAAAGCTATCGTGCATGCGCCTCATAATTTCCTTCGCTGCCCTGTTTTTGTCCATAATCTTCCTGCAACTTGGATCGGGCGGCCTTGGCCCGCTTGATGCACTTTCGGGGATCGAACTAAATTTTACCACAGCCCAAATCGGCCTTTTAGGCTCGGCCCACTTCGTTGGCTTCTTCATCGGCTGCTGGTGGGCGCCGCGCCTGATGGGAAGCGTCGGCCATTCGCGGGCGTTCGCCGCCTTCACAGCCGTCGGCACCATCGGCATCCTCTCCCACATGATCATCATCGACGCCTACGCCTGGGCCTTAATGCGCATCATGTCAGGCCTTTGCGTCGCTGGCTGCTACACTGTCGTTGAGAGCTGGCTGCAAGCGAAGGTCTCGAATGAAAACCGGGGCCGGGCGATGGGCACCTACCGCGTCGTCGACATCGGCGGCTCGCTGGCCGCGCAGATGATGATCTCGGTCCTCGCGCCTGCCAGCTATGTCTCGTACAACATCCTCGCAATCATATGCTGCGCCGCCCTCATCCCGCTGGTCATGACGCGCGTTGCTGAACCGGCAATTCCACAAGCCCCACGCCTGCGACCGGGCCTGGCGTGGAAGCTTTCGCCCCTCGCTGCCGCAGCCGTGATCTCGGCGGGTGTCACGACCGCATCATTCCGCATGGTCGGCCCGATCTACGGCATCGAGGTCGGGCTCTCTATCGACCAGATCGCGCTGTTCCTCGCCGCCTTCGTCCTTGGCGGAGCGCTTAGTCAATATCCCGCCGGATGGCTCGCGGACAGATACGACCGCCGCTGGGTGCTGATCTGGCTATCGGTCGCTGCCCTTGTCTCCTGCGCAATCACTGTGGCCCTGTCGACTTCTGGTTCGACCGCAGTTCTCATCGCATCAGGCGTTTTCGGCTTCGCGACCTTCCCGATCTATTCTGTCGCCACCGCCCACGCGCATGACTTTGCAACGGACGAGCAACGCATTGAATTATCGGCGGCATTGATGTTCCTATATGCCGTCGGTGCCATTGCCTCGCCCTACATTGTATCGAAGCTGATCGAAGCCTACGGCCCTTCGGCGATGTTCGCCCTCGTGTCGATGGCGCATCTGATTCTCATCGTTTTCAGTTTGATCCGCATGCGCGTCCGCGAAACAACATCGCGCACAAACTACGTTTATGCACCGCGAACCTCCTTTCTTATCGGGCGTTTGTTGCGGAAATCACGCGAAAAAGGCTGAGACAACAATCGGTTGACGTCTCAGGACGGGTTTGCCTAGTATGTCATCGCTCACCTGGTTGGGGGACCGGCTGCCAATGTCATTGCCACGACTGACACTTCTGCCCATGGCAGAACGCAAACACGCGCCGCAACGCCTGCATCTGCAAGCGCGCGCCAAAGCAATTCCGCGGCCTGTCCAAACGGCCGAAGTGACGTCTATTTCGCGGATATCGCAAGGGGTGCGCTGGCGTACTGAAGCGATGCGCAGTTATGACCGCCCGGTGCTGATCTGGTTCACCCGCGGTCAGGGCCGCATCACCATTTCGGGCTGCTCGGGTGGATATGGGGCGCACAGCGCGGTCTTTCTGCCTGCGGGCACGATGCACGGGTTCACCGTCACGCCTGCTGTTCTTGGATCAGTCGTGCGCCTGTCTGCGCGCGACTGGCCGGTTGAGCCTGTCCACCTCCGCCTGCGCGAAGTTCACCTGCACCGTGAATTGACCGGTATGATTGACGCCATCGAGCGCGAGCAGACAATCGACGCTGACGGCAAAACGCGCGCCATCGCCCATCACGAGGGGCTTTTGTCGATCTGGTTCGACCGCACCCAGGCTGCAACACCGATCACAGAACAAGCAAACGTGAAGAGCAGCACTGCGCTGCGGTTGACCGAGGCGTTTACCTCGCTTGTGGAGCGTGATTTCTGCCATCCTTTGGGCGTTCAGCATTATGCCGCTCAATTGGGGGTGACGCCCACGCATCTGACACGGGTCTGCCGGATCGCCTCGGGGCGGGCGGCGCTCGATATCTTGTCGGATCGCCGTCACTTTGAGGCATGCCGGCTTCTGAAAGACACCGATTTGGCGGTCTCAAGAATAGCCAGTCAAAGCGGATTCGCATCACCCGCATATTTCACGCGCGCTTTCCGCTCTAAGAGCGGTTTGAGTCCAACTGAGTTTCGTCATACACGGTGACGCTGCGTCAGTCTGGCAGATTTGTAGCTGATGTCGCTTTCATTGACTATCCATGTCGCAAACGCTACACAAATCGACGATCCTGCACGTTGACGTGGTCTCCGAAGACCTGGCGAATTGGCTATGTAAGACAAAACCGGGGCCATACCCGTGCGAGATGATCTGCTCCAATCGCAGATTGATAATCTGAAATTTAAGTCTGACAGGGAGAAAGACTTTATGAAACTGAATGAAAACAAGTTGTCGCGTGTCCATCCTGCTGCGGAAATGCACGCAAAGGAATTTGCGGAAGGAAAGCTTAGCCGTCGTGAATTTCTGGCCCGTGCCACAGCACTTGGTGTGGCAACGACGACCGCTTACGGCCTCATAGGCGCGACTGCGCCCGCACGCGCCTCTGGCCATGCGAAGATGGGCGGCACGCTGCGCATACAGAGCTCCGTCAAGGCGATGAAGGAGCCGC
>CAJQNG010000054.1 GCA_905479635.1 uncultured Boseongicola sp.
GCACCAGAATCTCCAAATACAATAAATAATTTCAGACATTTATGCGGAATTCTATAGTTTAAAATCACCCTCTCGTCCACCCAGTGGCGTTCATTTAGTGCTTGGCAGCTTAATATAACTATTCCGTACATTATCAAAAAATGTCCATTGCCGCCGATGCCCTCGGCAACGAGAAAGAGACTAACTCCCCCTTCATCTTTAAGTGATTGCCAGGACTATGCCCAAGCCGTGTCCGACGCACGACACCTTGCCTGTTCGCTTGATTGGTATGACTTCTAGGCGCGTCTCTGAGACGTGGAGCAGGGTCTATTAGTTATCCAAAAGCGATGCGGTTACCTCATCTGCCAAAGCCATCACTTCCAAAGCAGCAATGCTATTTTTTTTTGCTTCAACTACACCAAGCCCCAGTCCCAGTGCTTCCGCAAAAATTACGCGGCTGCCAAGGGTAGATTTAAGCACTTTCGCGTCAAACTCATGTACAGCATCTGCGACTTCTGCGCCTAGCCGTGTGTCCGACCGTGTTCGATTCATAACGATATGGGCGTCCTTCCCGACTCTGTCGGCCAAGTCCAAAACATCCTGAGTTGCCCAAAGATCGACATGGCTGGCAGACAATGGAACAAGAATAAGGTCAGCGGCCCTAAGCGCAGGGCGCAAGTCGCTATCTGCCTTTGGTGGAGTGTCAACGATAATAAAGTCGACGACCTTGCTCAGAGAACGCAATTCATAAGAAATCCCCCAAGCAGTCGCGGTCGAAAATCTGAGGTTGGGGTTTTCGCTAAATTTCTCAATGCGCATCATAAACCACTTGCCGAGACTTCCTTGCGGGTCCGTATCCAGAAGAGCGACGCTTTTCCCTTTTGAGAGGAATGCAGTTGCAAGATTTACGGCAACAGTTGTTTTCCCGGAACCACCCTTCTGCTGAGCAATGACAATGATCTGGCCTGACATGATTTCATCCTAAAGAATCAAAATTCTGCGGTGCAGCATAGAGCATCTGATAGAGAGAAGCTAATTTGTGGCCATAAGGCTCCGAACTAGCGCCATCGCTTTAGTTGTATCGCCCTTCATGCAGCGCTCCGGCTGTTTTGCTGAGAATTGAACCCAACCTCCGCGCGGTCATCATCTGCTTGGTCAGCGGACCGTGCATGTTGTTTGGATGTGCTGCCCCGACGGCCCGCCACCTAAAGCGTCGTGCAGGCGGCAGACGGTCCAACTTTGCTTAGACGAGCACTTACACCACTCTCCTGTGCGCTTGGTTTTGCATGACACCTCGTGCATTTCTCAGGCGCTGAACAAGGTCTATGGGATTAACTTTTGGTTTTCCATTACCCCCTCCCTCGCGACTGACCGAACCGCCAATGGCCTGCCCACCCCTTGTTTCGGAAGACAGGAATACCTATTTAGATAACGTGGGCATGAAAGTTTTCGGGACTGCGCCTGCGTAAACGCCGCTCATGTTTTATCGATGGAGGAGCGCAGCTTGTGCTGTTCCCTATCTTGAATAGGAGCGAGCCAAAGTGCTCGGAATTTTGACGGATAGCCGCACGCTTGGGAGCTGAAATCTGACGACTTGAATCGTGTATTCGCCCAAATTACACCGACGCTTTAATTTTTAAGGAGAGTAATCATGTTGAACAGACACAACTTATTTGGCGAGCCCAAAGTCGAAACGAAGGCAAGCAAAACCAATGGTATTGCAATGGGTATTGTAGAATCTGATAGAATTGCGCGAGTCGAAAAGACGCGAAGGCTCCGTGCGGCTAGGGCCGAGCGAGACGCGTCCGAAAAAGCCCCGTCGGAGGCCATCCCAGAAAAAACCTCTCGTAGAAACGGAAGCCCAATATCAGTGGCGGCGTGACCCGTTGTTTGCGGTCCGCGTGAGCACTATTTGCTGCTGAATCGACAGGACGAACCGGGAAAAGCCAATACAATGAGGCATTCAGCACTCGACCAGAGCGGTTTTATGGGGCTTCATATTTTAATAGTCTTGAAGCTTCGAGGTATCGGTATCTAAGTCAGCCGGATGCTTTATCAGATTGGATACATGAGATGACCAAAGAACTCACAAATATGACCGTGGACGAACTCAGAGGCCATGCGAAGGAAGTGGCAAAGGAAATTGCTCGTAGAGAGGGCGAAAGGCTTTCACAAGCTCGACAAGCCATAGAAAAAAAGGCTCGGGAATTCGGAACTTCCATCGAAGAACTTTTTGGCAAAAAGTCGAAGCCGAAGTCGAGCCCGACACCAAAGGCCCCTAAGAAAGTGCTGTATATTGATGACAGCGGCAAGGAATGGGGTAGAGCCAAGTCTGGCTGGACCGAAGCTCAAAAGAAGAAATACAAATCCAAAAATGAGAAAAATCTAGGCTCCTAAACCCACCATTTAGACCGAGAAAACTGCTCTAGAAAACTGGCCAAGACACGCGCGTTGGCCATCTCTCGCGACCGCCCGCCATGTTTCCGCCGTGGGTGCGACGGACCGGCCTCTTATATCGGCCACCCGCACCGTCAAAGCGGCAGACGCTCCAACCCTGTACCGCAGGACACTTGCGGCGCTCGCCAGTGTGCTTGGCCTTTGCGTGGCATCTAGGCGCGTTTTTGAGCCTATGAACGGTGTCTATGGGGTTAGCGTCGATTTTCATCTTCAACCCTCCCTTGTGGCTTACTGACTCAACAACCGCCTGGACCTCCTTTCAGGTCCTATCCAAGGCCAACTTTGATCGATCAGTCGCAAAGTCCCACATAGCGGACATTAGACCAACCCTGATTGATAAACCTGCCCCAAGCAGGGAATGGTTGGTATTGGTTTTCCGTTTCAGAACCGAAGGCGCGGACCAAAACGGCTCTGACGGGTTTTGACTAACAGGTCGATGAACTGCTTAATGACAGCGGGTAGGTTAATCCCGTACACCGGAGTTTGCAGGCCGGTGAGGAACACCGCTAGCCCGCCGGTTTAAATTTTGCCGCTATTTGCCCGGCTTTCTTCTGCGCATTGAGGAATTGCTCGCTGGTGAACGCTTGCACTGTCTTCAGGTTTGATACTGTGCCTGTTGCGCCGGCCACAATTAGAGCGGACATCAAGCCCTCCGCGTCTTCCGTTTCAATGACCATCGAAAAGTCAGTTTCGCCGGTTGTCACTAGAAAAGAAACCATCTTACCACCTGCAGCCTCAACAAGCGGGCGCACGGCAGCCTCACGGTTACTCGGAGCCGCCAATAGTCCCTTGATAGCGTCAGATGTGTAGCACCCTGTCACAATGTACATTGCCATAAAGATTTCCCCCCAACTTATTTTGCAATTTCGACGCCCTGCAGAAACTGGGCTCATATATCAGTATACCACGCCGAACTTCTTTTACCTAGGGCATCCCCAAGGGCTCAGATGTTGGATTTGATTTTAATCATTACCCAAAGGCCGGCGCGCCGCCCGACGCCGTCCGGATGAAGGGCCTAGGCTTCGGGTCACAGGCCATGGCGATCTTCGCGCTTTTTCTAGCCGAGATTGCTTTCACCTAGTCGCGTTCGCGGCACAATTGCGCGATCTGTTGAAACCGCCCCTGATAGAAGGCATTTGACTAACCCGCTGATGCGCGTGCTCCATAGTGGCCAACTTACCACGAACGACGACCGTCCAGACCAATGCCTCGGTTTCGGCAAATTTCTCCTTCAGCAATTGAGAACTGGTGCGCGCGAACACAACAGCACCGACAATTTAAAGACGGAGAATGTGCTAATGATTGGAAGAATATTTGGCCGGAAAGAGCCTGGTGGCCGCATAAATGGCGTCGATAAGCCAATCGTGCATCAATCTGTGCCAGACGAGGTTCTAAACAAGCCAGCCGAGGATGCGCCACCGGCAGATATGTCATGGATGGACTCCACTCCCATTCCCCAAAAGGCGACTCAACCTCAGCCCGAGGTTGTCGAAACCGTTTCTGAGTCTCAGCCGGAAGCCCAGGAAGTGGCTGGGCAGGCGTGGGACGCAGGCAGCGATACAGGCACAGAGACACCCAAAAACGCCGCGGCCAATCCCCCTACAGAGGCCCGCGTTAAGTACCCTCACGGATGGCTTGTTGTCGTGGAAGGAGCGGGAGTTGGCGAATGGTTCGTGCTTGAAGGCGGCGTTTCTCATATCGGTCGTGAAGAGGGGCAGACAGTGCGGTTGGACTATGGAGATTCCTCGATTGCACCGGTTCGCCACGCCGAACTTACATACAATGAGAAATTTCATGTCTTCGAATTGGGAGACGGGGGGCAAAGCGCAGTGCGTCTTAATGGAACTGTCCCAAGGTTGCCGGCCAAACTTCGCGATGGAGATGTAATAAGCGTTGGGGGGACCAGTTTGCGCCTTGTAGGCCTGTGCACGCCCAATTTTAACTGGAATTAACTGCCGCTCCCTGACATCGCTTAGCAGGGAGTGGTAAGTATAAGTGTTCCGTTTCAGAACCCAAGAGGCGCCTATGTCGACGGGCTAGACCAATCTCAGGCGCCGGGCTTCGCAGGCGGACGGAGTAAGCCGCGCCCCAAATGAACTGCGCCGTTTATCGACATTCTTGGCGCAGATTAATTTTGCTAGAGCGTGTCTGACGGGAGTGTCCTGAACTCAGTGTCTAACCAGATCAGATTCAGAATTCCGTTGAGCGATTATCCATGATTCCTATGTTTGTAGGCAGATAAGGAGGCCATTTATGGGCAAATCAAATCCACTTGAGTTGGGCCAACGGGTTGTCGCTTTTGTCGGGGAAGGCAACATGCATCGTGAAACACCAAGGTGTAGGGATTCAATGCCCTCCAGAAACACCAAAGTTCTTTCGTAAAACGAAGGGCCAACACCACATCCCATAAGAAAAAGGCAGCAGTCGTTTCGCAGAAACCAGAAGAGCCAAGGCCCGTTAGAAACGAAAGACCAACTCCGCTCAAAATGAGCGCCCTAAAAAACGCCCCAAACATCTCTCATCGAAATACCAAGTATGATCACAAGCGACGCGATCACTGCATACCACCAGAAATTACCCATTCCATCGCTCCATCAAACTCCGATTCTCCTACAACTATATCCACTTTAGCCGCGCTTCAAAGCGCCGCCCGGCCCTGCAGTCCCGCAATTACCCCTCGCAACTCTGCCAAACCGCGAAGCCGCCCGACAAGCGGATAACCAGGCACAGCCCCTGCCCCGATATCGCTCAACATCTCATGCCCGTGATCGGGGCGAAACGGGATCGACACACCGCGCACGGCTTCTGCCTCCAACAATGTTGCCTGCAAAGCCACCATATAGGTGGCGCCCTCCAGATGGGCTGCCTCCTCAAACGACCGGTCCGCCTCCCGCCGCACATTGCACAAATGCGCAAAATGCACTCTGTCGCCAAACCGCGCCGCCATGGCCTGGCACATCATTTGCAGGATTTGCTCCCAAAGACCCCCAACACAATGTCAGCCCGTTCGCAGGCGCCTCCAAAGCCCCCAAGACCCATGCGATATCATCCGCATCCGCCAAAAGACGCGGCAACCCGATAATATCGCGCGGAGGATCATCGGGATGCACACACATCTTCACCCCAAGCTCTGCCGCCGTCGGGATCACCTCCTCCAGAAATCGCTTGAAATGCGCCCGCATCACATCGCGCGTCACACCGTCATAGGCCGCGACAGCCTGCTTCAATCCGGCAATGTCGTATCGATCAAGCGCCCCCGGCAGCCCCGACATGATCGCCGCCAAAAGCGCGGCTCACTCGTCGTCCGTCGCACGCTGAAACCACGCATCCGCCGCCGCAACAGCCTCAGGTGTATAATCGTCGCGCGCGGCCTTGCGGCCCAGCATATGCACCTCAAACGCCGCCATCTTCGGCGCCGAAAACCGCAAACACGTGCCGCCCCGTGCGACAGGCGCGGTCAGATCCGTACGCGTCCAGTCCAATACCGGCATAAAGTTGTAGCAGGTCGTATGAATGCCCTCAGTCGCCAGATTGGCAATGGATTGTCGGTAGTTCGCAAAATACGCTGAAAGATCGCCCTCGCCGTGTTTGATCGCTCCATGCACGGGCAGGCTTTCCACGAAAACCCTGCTGCCGCGATGATGTCTCGATGAACGGCAATCGCCTCGCGCGGCCAAACCTCGCCATATGGAATGTCGTGAAGCGCAGAAACGATCCCCGCCGCGCCGGTCTGCGCAACCTCAACACGCGAGATCGGATCGTGCCAACCACACCAACGCCAAGTCTCTTTCATCGCAGCTCCCCGTCGTGTCTGCATCTTCTCTCTTCGCACGCCCGATAAATCGGAAAGGGAAAATGCTTTTCCAATTATTCTCAATATCTTAAATCGCAAAGCTCATGTGTTAATCCACCGCACGGACCATTAACCAAGCATTTTTTGGTGCGAACGCCTGCACCGAGGCAATACCGATGTTACACCGGATTTTATTTTTAAGAGCGATTTCCGTTACTTACCATGATAACTAACAACTGCCTGTGCAGTGTCGGTTTTATTTTTCCACCGCTTAAGGTATCCCGTTTACAACCCCGTCCCGCAAAACTTCCGCATCATAGGCCTTGCGCACAAAAACCTCCCGCACCATCGGCTCAAAATACGCCAGCGGCTTTGTCACGTAATCGGGATCAAATGATGCTTGATCCCATCGCTCACAAAACGCAGCGCAGGCGTCAAAACAGGGGTGATCCTTGAACTGATCCCGCGCGTTTTCGTCCCAACCATAGTGATGAGCGTAATAAATCTGCTGGAAAATCCCGTGATGCTCGACCACCCAAGCCACCTCCCAGCGCACGAAAGGACGGATCACCTCAGCCGAAAATCTGTCGTGATTCTGGGGGGCGAGCCCGTCGCCTATGTCATGCAACAGTGTGCCCACTACCCAATCGAGGTCCGCTCCATCCCCTTCGGCGCGGGTTGCAGATTGCAACCCATGATCCAAGCGCGTGATCTGATACCCTTCGATTGACGCCTCGCCTTGACGGCGCAATTCGGCAAGTATCCGGTCTGCAGTGCCAGCCTGGTACTTCGCCTCAGAGGTCGCCAGCAGCTCGTAATCTTCGCGCGTGCCGTGCTTCATCTCAGTGAACGAAACTGATTTGGTCATGGGCTTCCTTTCGATAATTCTTCAACGACACGCAAAATCGACCGACTTTGCAACGGATTTAAAGGACTTATGCGCAAAATTAGGCGGGACTTCTCACAGTTGCCCCGTCGTGAAAACGCGCTGACGGCACCGAGCGGTCACAAGTGTCAGGCGAATGTCCCCGCCCAGCACTTGGGGCCGCCTGGCCATTTGGCGTATACAAACCGCCTGAAATCTCCGCACCACACCTCGCGTCATTCGTGCTACGCTTTGCATATGCTCCGTTATCTCGCTCTTCTTGCCATCCTTGCCTCTCCGGCCTTTGCTCAGTCCTTCGGCCCCGGCCCCTTTGCCAGCTTTGATTTGGCCTCCGAGCCCATTCTCGGAGACCCGCATGACCTGACGATTGGTCCGGACAACCGGCTTTACGTTGCCGACAAACTGAATGCGCGGATTGCAGTTTTTGACCCGGAAACTCTTGAATTAATTGAAGAAATGGGAGCCGGACTTCTCCCCGGAGTGCGGGATATTTCCTTTGGTCCAAACGGAGAAGTCGCCCTCGCTGTCAGCGGCGCAAGTGCCGTCGCCGTCTACGACAACATCGCCGCGTTAAATGAGCCGCCCGACATTGGGGTGCGCGCCTCGAACACAGAAGGCGCGCTTTACCACTCATCAGGGCGCATCTTCGCCATGGCCAGCGGCGTCGGCGCGCTTGTTGCCTTTGACAATCTAGAGCCAGTGGACGGCGTCGAGGGTCACCTTGGTGCACATGACGTGGCCGAAGCACTCGATGGCAGCATCTGGGTTGCAGACAATCGACTTCGCCGTGTGGTCCGCTATTCGCAAGAGCTTGAATTAATGCAGGTAATTGACGCTGAAAAATTTAACCTCGTTGGCCCGCGTTATCTCGATGTCACCGAAACAGGTCTTCTGGTCGTTGCCGATCAAGACGCGCACCGTATCCTTCTGATCGACCCAGAAGGTCCGGAAGGCGGGACGTTGCTTGGTGTTTTGGGGGATGGTCGACCAGGGATCGGTCCGGGCAAATTCGACGATCCAGAAGGCGTTGCGGTAAGTGGAAACCATTATTTCATTAGTGATTCAGACAATAATCGGATCGTCAGGTATTCGGTCTTCCTGAACTGACTTAACGGTGCGGTAAAAGCATCGGGTCCTGTTCGACTGTGCTTTGCCCTTCGTCAAACATCATGGCGCTGACAAGGGCCGCCAGTAGAACGACAGACCCGCCGCCAACATAGGCCAGCGCGATCATCGCGAAACCTGCACCGCCGAGAAAAGCCGCAATCGCGGCCGCCACTCCCAGTCCAAAACCAACGACGACATATCCCATACCAAATCCCTCGATCCCTTAATACGAAAAGGATCAACAAACTTTCTGGCCCAAATGAGGCAAAAGTCGCATCAATTGTGGCGATAATTAGGCTTGTTAGTAAATGTGAAGCGAAAGATCCTAAACTTCCCAATCCCAGGCAACCGCAAATTCGCCCAGGATTTCCGACACCTTCGCATCATCCGCATCACCCGTTCGCGCGATCCTGGCGACCAGTCCGCGCCTCTTGTCTTCCACGACAGCGCTCACATGCGCGTCCTGCCCGGCCGCCTTTAGCGACGCATCGAATATCCGCGTGATCGCGCGACGCCGCAGGTCCGGCTTAAACACTTTACCAACGGCCGTCTTCGGTAACTCTTCAAGTATTTCAATATGCTTTGGATAGGCCGCGCGCTCTGGAATGCGCTCCACTGCATAATCATAAAGCTCTTTCTCGCTCACCGTCGCGCCACCAACCAACTCGACATAGACGGCCGGTAATTCACCCGAATGCGCGTCCGGCTGTCCGATTGCACCCGCCATCGCAACAGCCTCGTGGCCGGCCAAAGCCTCTTCTATTTCGGCCGGATCAATGTTATGTCCACCTCGAATAATCAGGTCCTTAGCCCGCCCCGTAATCCAAAGATATCCATCTTCATCAAGCCGGCCGAGATCGCCCGTGCGCAAATAAGTTTTGCCCGCAAAGTCATGGTATAGCTCGTGATTCTTCTCGGATTCGGTATAGGTCCCGTGCGCGACCACCCCAGGATTCGACACACAAATCTCACCAATCTCATCCGTTCCGCTTTCGCGAACACCGTCAGAGGTCGCCACTAATATCCGGACTTCCGTGTAGGGAAACGGAATACCAACAGAGCCAACTTTCTTCACACCACCAATCGGATTGCAGGCCACAAGGCAAGTGGCCTCCGTCAGCCCATACCCTTCGATAATCTCAACGCCCGATGCCTTTTCAAACCGCTTGTAAAGCTCGACTGGCAGGGGCGAAGATCCCGAAAACGCCGTTTTCACAGAGGAAATATCGGCATCAACAGGACGCTGCATCAACGCAGAAAGCGCCGTTGGAACTGTGATGATAAATGTCACGTTCCACCTTTCGATCAGCTTCCAGAAGTTGTCAAAAACTCCGTCGCCACGATACCCCTGCGGCGTCGGAAACACCACATGCGCGCCCGAAGCCACCATCGACATCAAAATAACATGGCAGGCAAAAACATGGAACAAGGGCAGCGGGCAAATCACCACGCTTTCTTCGTCAAACAGCAACTCGTTGCCCAGCCAGCCGTTGTAAATCATACCCGAGAATTTGTGCTGCGCCACCTTCGGCATTCCGGTCGTTCCACCGGTGTGGAAATAGGCACAGACCCGGTCCTGTATCGCGTCAGAAAAATCTAATGTCGTGTTCTGTTTCACCAACTCTGTATTGAAATCTAGCACCTTGGCGGAATGAGCCACAGGACTCTTCGGCCGGACAAGCGGCACGATCCACGACTTTGGCGGTGTCAGATAGCGGTTCAGATCGACCTCAAGCACTGTCTGAACATTGGGCGCAAGACGCACAGCCTCGGCCGCTTTTTGGGCCACATCAGACTTCGGGAACGGCTTCAGCGTCACCAGCACTTTGGCGTTGGTTTCTCGCAGGATTGCACCAATTTGGCCGGCCTCAAGCAGTGGATTGATCGGGTTCGAAATCCCCGCAACCGTGCCACCTAAGAGTGTGATCACAGTCTCGTTTGCGTTGGGAAGAAGATAGGCCACTACATCGGTTTCCCCGACCCCAAGCTTGCGGAACAAATTCGCGGCCTGCGTGACCTTGGCATGCAACTGTGACCAAGTCAGCGTTTCCGTCTTGTCCTTTGGACCCGAAAAAATCTGATAGGAAACCGCATTGCGCGCACCGCATTTCTGCGTTGTCTGCGACAACATCCCGTAGACGGTGGTCGGAAGCCCGCGCGCTTCCCAGACCATCGCGGTCTCTATCGCGTCGCGATCCGCAATCGACGTAAAGTCGCTCATTGTCGTTCCTCCCATTCTTCGACGGGCTTTGCCCGTTCTTTAAAGGATTTGTTGACAATTATCATGCAAACCACAAGCCAACGCAGCCCGACAACGCTGCGTCACCCGCTTTATTCGGCCGCAAGGCCGTCAGTAAACTGCAATCGCGCCAGCCGCGCATAAAGCCCACCCTCGGCCACAAGCGCGTTGTGCGAGCCCTCGGCGACGATACGCCCCTGATCAAATACAAGGATGCGATCGGCCTTTTTCACAGTTGCCAAACGGTGCGCCACAACAAGCGTTGTGCGCCCCTCGGCAAGCCGGTCCACCGCGTCCTGCACCGCCCGTTCGCTTTCGGCGTCTAAAGCGCTTGTTGCCTCGTCCAACAGCAAGATCGGCGCATCCCGCAAGATCGCCCGCGCCAGCGCGATCCGCTGCTTTTGCCCACCAGACAACATCACGCCCCGCTCCCCAACATAGCTGTCATACCCATCGGGCAGGGCCGTCAGAAAATCATGGGCCGCAGCAGCCTGTCCGGCGGCCACGATCTCGGCGTCGGTCGCGTCCGGGCGCCCGAACCGGATGTTCTCGCGCGCTGTATTCGCAAAGATAACCGGGTCTTGTGGAACAAGCGCCATCGAACGGCGGAACTCAGCGCGCGCAATGTCGCGAAGCTCATGCCCGTCTATCAGAATACGCCCTTGGCTTGGATCGTAAAACCGCAGAAGCAGTTGAATAACCGTTGATTTACCAGCACCTGAAGGGCCAACCAAAGCGACAGTTTCACCTGGCTCAATTCGAAAGCTAACACCGTCAAGCGCGGCAGTTTCAGGCCGCGCTGGGTAGCGGAACGTCACATTTTCAAACGCCACAGCCCCCTCAATCCGGTCCGACAAGATGACCGGGCTGGCGATATCCTGCACCGTATCTTCCGCCTCAAGCAACTCGACCAAGCGCTCAGTTGCGCCAGCCGCGCGCTGTAATTCGCCCCAGATTTCGGACAGCGCTCCGACCGATCCCGCGACCATCACCGCATAGATCACGAACTGCACCAATTCGCCGGTCGAAAGGACGCCCTGGCGCACATCATGCGCCCCGCTCCACAGCACACCCACAACACCGAAAAAAGCCAGCGAGATCACGATCACCGTCATGATCGCTCGTGTCAGGATACGCTTTCTTGCAACCACAAAAGACTTTTCGGTGATCTCGGCAAATGCCGCGCGACTTGGTTGTTCGTGGGTAAAAGCCTGCACCGTTTGCACAGACAGCAACGTTTCCGACGCAGTACCGGACGAGTTTGCAATCCAATCCTGGTTTTCACGGCTGAGACTGCGTAGCCGTCGGCCCAAAAATACGATCGGCACGATAATTGCGGGCACCGATAACATCACGATCCCGGCAAGTTTCGGGGCGGTGAACACCAAAAGCGCCAAGCCTCCGATCAGTGTCAGCAAGTTACGCAATGCAATCGACACAGAGGAACCGATCACGCTTTGGATCAGGGTTGTATCGGTCGTGATGCGGCTGAGAACTTCGCCGGTCATCAGGCGTTCGTAGAAGGCGGGGCTCATCGAGACCATCCGGTTGAACACAGCCACCCGAATATCTGCCACCACACGTTCGCCAAGCCGCGACACAAGATAATACCGAAGCCCCGACCCCAAAGCGAGCAGCGCGGCAACCCCCAATGCTGCACCGAAATAGCTGTCCAGCAGGTCGGTCTCAGAAGACTCAAACCCGTCCACGACCCGCCGCACCGCCAATGGCAAAACAAGTGAGATCATCGCGGTCAGGAAAAGGGCGGCACCTGCCGCAGCAAGCATCCGTTTATATGGCAACACAAACGGCCAGAGCGCGCTAAGAGCGCGGACATTGCGCGATTTTGCGCGGTCTTCGGGGTTTACATCAGATGCATCGGTCATGGTGTTAAACTGACTTAAACCGGGACCCAAACAAGCCGCAAGCCGACTTTACGCACAATCGCGATAATTCGATAACCTTGGTGTGAAAAGATTGGAGCGGGCGGCGGGAATCGAACCCGCATCTTCAGTTTGGAAAACTGAGGTCTTAACCATTACACAACGCCCGCTCAACAAAAATCACTCCTATTTCATGGGTGTTTGGAGGTCAAGCCACATGATTATGCCTTTTGATTTGGAGCTTCTACTTCCTGCTCTAAAAATGAAAATCGGCTTCTCGCACCTTGCCTTTGCCGGGAACAGGAAATGAGCTGCTTGCGGCCCAAATCGGTCGTCGATCACCGGATCAACATGCTACGGTGCAGCCCGTCTTAGCGGACACTTGGCATGTCGCAGCATTCATGCGGCTTGGGCTTTGATTGCCATTTAGGCACCACAACATTTGGGCCCGAACGCACTTAGAACAATCGCGCCTTCATCAAAGTGCGAAAAAGAATCCAATGAGCCTCACTCCAAGTCCACAACCTGATGAACCTCAATCACATTTCCATCCGGATCATAGAAAAACACTTGATGCCACCCCTTCACAGCATTGCTGCCCCAATCAGAATAGGGCACGCCCTGCGCCTCCAAATGCGCCATAAACGCCGCGATATCATCCGTGCGATACGCGATATGCCCACGCTCAAGCGGGTTCACAACCTGCCCAGAGCGAAACGAATTCAAAACGTCGCGCGGCGTCAGGTGCATTTGAATACCGCCGTCGGTCACGAAAGAGACGTTACCTACCAAGCCCTTATCTTGGTTCAGGGGCGGCAGTTCCGCAGGATCTTCATCCCCCAGCGTAAGAACATCGCGATAAAAACGGTCCATCTCGGGCACATTGGTCGAGCATAGATTAATATGGTGCAATTTAAGTTTCATGAAATCAGCGTGGCCCAGAGTGAAAGCACGTGCAAGCGAGGAAACCCAAGTGGCTTGCAACGAAAGGGATTTCGTAGCCGTTGCTGTTGTCACCATCGCAGAACTCGTGTCGTCAGCCACATGACCTAGCGACACTCACCGCCCATGGCGGAGCTTCGTGCATGGCGCAGCGAACGCCCGCTAGGAGCCCTTGTGCGCGCATCCGACTGGTCTGTTTCTTGCGGATTTCGGCGGCGAATATCGGGTCAAATCGGATCGTGAATGGGTTCCAAACGGCACTTGACCCTAACGGATACTCCTAGCTGATTTCGATCCCGCGCTCATACACTAGTCATCCACATTACGAGGCGAAAGTGGGAAACTGACCTACAGCATGACCGCCAAGCGGATGATTTCGGGAGAGGATTTGGACTTGCGAAAGTAGCTATGTTTTGTCATCCCCAAACGCGACGAAACCATTCTGCCTGGCTCGGTAAACCACTTTGACGGGCTCAAAAGTCGCTCTCATATGATATTTTCTCCTGATCTGTATCAACGCGCGACCGGCAAAAACGGTCCATTATCACTCCCATTGGCCATGAGCAGATGTCAGCTCTGCCGAGACAGCTATTGGGGCGATCTGAATGGGAAATGACGTTACACCTCCTGATGCGCCGCCGCCCGGGTCCCGGGTCTTGCAGGCCTGGCCTTTGGTGATTGCGTCGCTATTTCTTGCCTATCTCCTATTTCCCCTTGTTGGCGCTCCATCGACGATGAAAACTGTTTCCTATAGCGAAATCAGAGATTTGATAAAGCAGGGAGAGATTGATGAAGCCACTTTGCAGGCCGCCGCGATCATTGGCCATCTAACAGGACCAACCGACGAAGGGGCGGAAACGGTCCGTGCCATCCTCCCG
>CAJQNG010000055.1 GCA_905479635.1 uncultured Boseongicola sp.
GCTCGAGGAAAATGACCTTCCAGTCATTGTAGCGCAGCGCGGTGAGATCGCCGTCATCCGAGAAATAGAAGATCTCGTTACGCGGGCTTTTTTTGTCTTCACCGGTCAGGTAAGGCAGGAAGTTATACCCATCCAGATGCACCTTGTATTCGCGTCCGATTGCCTGAACACCACCAGCTTTCAGCTGTTCCTTAATGTCTGGGTTTCCGGCCACGGCCAAATAGGTTGGCAACCAGTCCATGTGGTGCATGATCTCGTTGCTGACGGAACCGGCCTCGATCTTGCCGGGCCAGCGCACCATTGACGGCACACGCCAGCCACCTTCCAAGTTGGTGTTCTTTTCACCCTGGAACGGTGTCATTCCCGCATCTGGCCAGCTGTTCAAATGCGGGCCATTGTCAGTCGAATAGTGCACGATGGTGTTGTCGGCGATACCCAGTTCGTCCAACAGATCAAGAAACTGACCGATATGCATGTCGTGTTCGATCATGCCGGCCTGATACTCATCCAAATGCTTGCCGGCGATCTCGTCCGCCTTGGCGCGCATCTCATCCTTCACGTAGGTCCGGGCATGCATACGCGTACCGTTCCACCAGACGAACCATGGCACGCCTGCTTCGGTCGTGCGCTTGATGAAGTCGATGGCGGCGGCAGGCCAGCGCGGCCATACGCGGCCCCAAGGAGGTATCGGATCGATCCACCTCGCCCTTGGGGCCGAAAGCTACGAGGGTTGACGCCGATGTGGGCCAGCATTGATTAGCTGGCAGGTTTGGGTTCGGGAAATTTCCAACTTCCGTCGAGGATCGCCTCTTGGGGCTGGTACATCCGAACGGCATAGTTCCAGCCTGCTGGAATCGGAATACAGTTCTCGCGTCCATCGTCGCAGCCGCCAAAATGCAGCGTAAACGAGCCGTCCTCATTCGGTTCAGCAGAAAAATTGTTGTAGCTGTTCACGCCAAGATCGTTCGCCTCGAGATAGCCCTCGCCATTGTAGACAGTGACTGACCAGAAAGCGTCGACAGGAACGTCCTTGACGGTGATCTCAAAGGATGTTTCGCCGTCGTTCTTGTCGACGCTGGCGATAACATAGGACGCTGCCGTGTGCGGCAGGCCGCCCCAACCCGCTGTCCGTCATCGAATGGTTTGAGACAGATGGCGTTTTGACTTTGTTGTGTCATCGCTCACCTGGTTTCAGTTAAGCAGCGGATTTGGCGTGCTGCAAGCGCCTTAGCTTCATGGTTTTCCTTTTTGTCCTTTCTCGCTCGAGCAGTATTGTGTGGCCGCGACCTGTGTAGATGTCGGCGGGTGTCATGTTGTGCAGGCTTTCGTGGTAACGCTGGTGATTGTAGTGCCCGACGAAGGCGGCGATCTGTGCCTCAAGATCACCTGGCAGGAAGTAGTTCTCTAACAGGATGCGGTTCTTGAGGGTCTGGTGCCAGCGCTCGATCTTGCCTTGGGTTTGCGGATGATACGGTGCGCCTCGTGTGTGTGGCATGCCTTTGTCTTCCAAGTATTCGGCCAGTTCGCCAGAGATGTAGCAGGGGCCGTTGTCTGACAGCAGACGTGGACGACGAACAACATTGGCCTGATCAAGCCCTGTTTCTTCCAGCGCTTGGTTCAGCGTATCCTGCACATCCGACGCGGCCATTCCGGTGCAAAGCTTCCAAGAGAGGATGGACTATGAAACGCAGATTTAGTGACGAACAGATCATTCATTGCCTGACAGGCGATTTGTGAAACAAATCTGCCGAGAGGAGGGATGATCAAAGAGTATGAGGCGGGCGTGAAGGCGCAGGAGCTGTTCCGGAAGTACGGGATCAGCGATGCCACGTTCTATAGATACAAAGCTAAGTTCGGCGGCATGAACGTGTTAGACGCCAAGAAGCTCAGAGCGCTTGAGGATGAGAACAACCGCCTGAAGCGGATGCTGGCTGATGCGATGCTCGACAATGCGGCGCTGAAGGATCTCGCGACAAAAACTACTGACGCCCGATGTCAAAAGGCGAGCCGTGTCGGACATAATGGATCGGCACGGCCTGTCTGAACGTCGGGCGTGTGAGTTGGCTGACCTGCACAGGTCTGTCTTTCAATATGAAAAGCGGGACCGAGGTGACGAGGCCCTGCGCAAGCGGCTGCGTGAATTGGCAAACGAGCGCCGCCGGTTTGGGTATCGACGGCTTGGCATCTTGCTCGCCAGTGAGGGCTTTGAAGTGAACCACAAGAAGCTATTCCGCCTCTACCGAGAGGAAGGGCTGAGCAGACTATTCTTCCTGCACCCTTTTTTAGGTTCTCCTCAGTCCGACTATTGTCATGGCAATGACTGCTCCCAGAGCGTTGAAGCAAAGATCCAGAGCAGTATTGATGTAACCGCCAACATTTGTGTCCGGAACAGCAAGGACCGCCGAAAATTCAATAATCTCGTTGACTGCGCCGAGTCCTATTGATGCGAGGGCTGGATAGACAAGCGCAGTCTTGGTGTTGCGCAAAGAGGGAAAGCTGCGCGTTAATAGATGGTGCAACATCCAAGCTGTTATGCCGAAGCCGTAACCATGCACCAGTTGGTCATACTTCAGAATGAAAAGCCTCTCTGTTTCCACGACAGGCAAAAGCTTGAGATTGTACAGCACTGAATCACCTACCGGCAGACCACCACCCGCCATGTGCGCCAATCCCCAGAAAGATAACGCCCAAAGCATCGCCGGTGGGAATTCTGCTGACCGCAAGGAGATTGCCACAAGCAGCACAAGTGCGACCATTGTGGCCACATAGATGATAAACTCGTAGTTTCCGATAGAGAGGAACCAAGCCGTAAAAACTATAATGTAACTGGCGGTAAAAAGACCGACGCCAAGCTCACAGCCTGTTGGTTTAATCGACATGCTAAGTGGTTAGCGACAGATGAGCGCCTTGTGCATGATATGGATCAAATACTTGCAGGCGAAAACTTGGCTGGATCAACCCGACATGCCAAAGCCCGTGGCAAGACTTGGCTGGACTTTTTGGCCTTTCATCGGCGGGATAGCCGTATGCCGACGTCTTGCCTTATGCCAGCATGCACAGATGGCGATGTCGATCCAACACAGCCGCTTGTGGACCGCATGGATGCGGATAGCTGCAATCTCTCATTGCTTGATCCATGATCGTTCACTTGACCGGGATCAAAGTATCCGTTTTGCGTAAGCGTTAAATGTAACGCAAAGTTTCTGAAAGACCTGCCTTATGAAGTATTGGCTGCTTTTGGTTCCGTTAGTTTTGATGGGAACCACCGTAGAAACCACAAATGCCGGCAAAATACTCTACATGCAGCACTGCGTGACTTGTCATGGTGTTGATGGGAAGGGCGATGGGCCTGCAGCCGCGCGTTTGAGTGCAACGCCGGCGGACTTGACTGAGATTGCAGCCCGGCGCGACGGTATTTGGCCCACTCTTGAGATTATGGAGATACTGAGCGGGTATTCCCGCAATACTCAACCACGGGAGGATATGCCCGTTATCGTCGACATTTTGGACCATGACATGAGTGAGTTCGATCCGGGAATTGGCGATCCGTTCCTTATGCCCACCAAGCTGATCGAGATCGCAAACTACCTTGAGTCACTGCAGGATCCTGCGCCAAAGTCCAACCTTCCCTGAAAAACATTGGAGCTGATGGACAGAAAATCGATCTGGCCGAAGCCATCCCTGTTTTTCATGCTTTAGCTCGGTTGACTTAGTTGAGCTAAAGCGGCTCACGCAGCAATACGGAAAACAGCTGCTTTGTCCGGCGGTCTCAATGGGTCGATGCAACACATGCATTGAAACGCTCAGCAGGTGTTTCGTAGTTGAGCGTCTTACGAGGTCGTTCGTTGAGCTGTCTGGCGACAGCGCTCAGCTTTGCTTGACTGTGTATCGACAAATCCGTGCCTTTTGGAAAGTACTGTCGCAGCAGACGGTTGGTATTTTCGTTTGTGCCGCGTTGCCACGGCGAATGTGGGTCGCACAGAAAGACCTCAATATCTGTGGCCAAGGTGAAGGCCTTGTGCCCGGCCATCTCTGTTCCGCGATCCCATGTCAGAGAACGATAAAGCTCTTTTGGCAACTTGCCTGACTGCTTGATGAGTGCCTGAATGACACTGTGGCTATCCTTATTGCTAACCTTTGCCAGCATCACGTAACGTGTGTGCCGCTCGACGAGAGTAGCAATGAAACTGTTGCCGGAGCCTGCAATCAGGTCTCCTTCCCAGTGCCCGGGCACGGCACGATCATCTGCTTCCGCGGGTCTGTCGCGGATTGATACCGCATCGTTAAACCGTCCCAGTCCACTACGCTTCAACGTGGCGTGGCGAGATCGGCGAATGGATCGCGTGGCGCGCAGATGCGCAAGCAATTCCTTCTTAAGTACACCGCGTGTCTGGATAGACAGGCTTCGATAGATCGTCTCATGTGAGACCCGTTTGTCTTCCTCATCAGGATGTTCGCGCATCAACCAGCCTGCAATTTGTTGTGGAGACCATTTGCGCGTCAGCTTGGCTGATATCGCCCGACAGAGATAGACATTGCCTTCCAACTTGCAGGGCTTTGGGCGGTGGGCA
>CAJQNG010000056.1 GCA_905479635.1 uncultured Boseongicola sp.
CAGCCACGTGGCGGGCCATTAGAACGCAGCGACCCCAGACGAAGATGTTTGTCTTTCGTACCCGTGCCCGGGTAGCTCAGGGGTAGAGCAGTGGATTGAAAATCCTCGTGTCGGTGGTTCGATTCCGCCCCCGGGCACCACTAAAAGCATTTAAAATCAATAAGATGGAAGCGATCGCCTTGCGCGCGCCCAACGTATTTATGCGATTGGGTGACACTTTGGGTGACAGCTGACGGATTCTGGTTCCGATCTTAACTTTCCATGTACGTGAGTTTACGCCGCTTACGGCCCCAACCGGACTTTGGCCGCTCCATACAACGCTGCGGTGCAGCTTTCGGATTGCGGCCATTCGTGCATGGCGCAGCATTTTTGTCGGCTAAAACGTTGGTGTGCGGACCAAGCCGTCATTAGTGGCGGGCAAGTCTCGGCCCGAAGCCAACCGTCTCCTTCACAAGGCTAAAGCGGGGGGCAGCTCAGAAGCTTTGGGTGCGGACCAGGCATCAACCGCGAGCTACGTCTTCGCGACGAAAATATTGATCAAGCCAACCTTGCCGACGAAGGGAATACCAAAGGTTCGCTATCTGGTCTGCTTCGCAGCATCTCTAGGATGGCGGCGTCTTCAAGCCCATCTTCAAGTTTACCGGTCCAGACCCTGAAATACTCGAGGCGGTAGTCACCAAAGGATGTGATCATCGCAACATCGGCGGCATCTGAGCCCCGCACCATCAGGATTCTGCCGGCCCTAGGAATATTGTATCGTGCATCGAATGTGTGCCAACGCCCACCTAAAAACACTTCAAACCACGCGCAGAAATCGCCGGCGCCGGAGTACGGCACACCGATGTCGCCAAGGTAGCCGCTTGCGTAGCGGGCCGGGATATTCATGGCTCGGCAAAGCGAGATAGACAGATGCGCAAAATCGCGACAGACGCCGGTTTTTTCTCGAAAGACTTCCGAGGCAGTCTTGCTGGCGCGACCAAATTGATAGCCGAATGTGACGTGCTGATGGACGAACTGCGTTATCGCAAGCACCCGGTCCCACCCCTCGGGCGTATGCCCGAATAACGACCATGCATCATTGATTAGGTTATCGCTGTCGCAATATCGGCTTGCAAGCAGATGTTGCAGGACATCATCCGGCAAATCGGGGATGCTGTGCTGCTGCGCGGACGGCACCTGGACGTCTGGTTGCGCATCAAAGTCCATCACGCAATCCGACCATAATTTCGTAGCCCCGCTGGGTGCTACGACCCTGGTGATGCGATTTTGAAACTGATCGTCGTAGGTCCTGACCTGACATTCATCAGGAACACGGACAAAATCCCCACCAATTAGACGCCCCCCCGCCGCGGGGTGCACGGAAAGAGCCAGAAGCATCGGCACGGGAGCGATACAGACAATGTCGATCTCAAAACCAAAACGGATTAGCACGAGTTCATCCTTGTTTTCAAAGCGGGGGCCGGCCATTGATCAAATTCACTGTTCGTGATGCGTGAATAGCGCGAGAGCTGCAATGCCTGAAAGGTTCCCTTGTCCCGTATCGTACAAATTATGCACCGGACAGAGTACAAATACGACCGCAAGATTATTCTGAACCCACATCATCTTATGTTGCGACCGCGCGATGGACATGACCTGTGGGTGGAAGATGCATTTTTGCGCATCCAGCCGGATGCCAAACTTCGCTGGTATTTCGACACTTTCGGAAATTCAATCGCCGAAGCCACCTTTGACCAACCTACCAAATCGTTGATCATAGAAAGCGAGTTGTTTCTGCGCCGCTACGCAACGGAAATCCTCGCGCGTCAGGGCGGGACACATAACTGTCCCTATCCCTTCGACTACTCGGATGCTGATGCGCTTGACCTCTATCCGTATCTCACTTTGCAGCACGCTGGCGATATCAACGTCCTGGACCAATGGCTTGATGCCAATTTTGTCGACCGGCCGGATAGCGCCTTCCTCTTCCTGAAAAGCCTCAACCACTCCATCCACCGCACTCTCGGCTATTCAGGCCGCGAGGAGATGGGCACACAAACTGCTGCCGAAACTATCTCAAAGGGTGTGGGTACTTGCCGTGATTTTGCGTTTCTTTTTATGGAGGCGACGCGAAGGTTCGGCTTTGCAGCACGGTTCGTGACTGGTTACCTGAATGATACCGCTGGCGGACCAGATGCGCCGGTTGGCGGCGGTTCAACACATGCCTGGGCAGATATCTTCGTGCCGGGAGAAGGGTGGATTGAGTTCGATCCGACGAATAGGATCACGGCTGGAAGCGCATTGATCCGGGTTGCGACGACGCGGACACCGCAACAAGCCTCGCCGATTTCAGGCAGTTTTGACGGAGCCAAGGCGTCATGCCTTGGCCTGACGGTTTCGGTGGATGTTAGGGAAGCTGACAGCCAAACTTGAACCCGAACTCTGAACCTTTTTTGCAAACCTGAAAAGGTGCTGCGTGTAAAAATCCGTGCGCCCCTCTCGATCACGACGTCGATCACATTTGCGCGGCTCAGATGGCCCTCAGCAAATACTGAGCCTGTAAGGGAGACCATCAGGACGGCAAGCGATGTTGTCAGCGACTTCTTATTGTTCCCCCATCTCGGCAGAAAAAATATCTTGTTGGTTGAAGTGCCTTTGGCTAATTCAATTTCCATATGGATGAGCGGGATTAAGCGTAGTGGTGGGTCCGAGGCAGGAAGCGCAGGCGGGTCTGTTCTCGGAGATCTCGCTTGATGATCATGATCCTCAAGATCATCTGCTGCGCTCGATTGATCGGCTTTCTAATCTTAGCCGCATCCGGTGGCATTTGGCGGATTTCTACTGTCACACGGGCCGCGCCTCCATAGCTCCGGAACTTCTGACACTGCCGCTCCGTATGCTTCATTTGGCGAAAGGCAGGTCGTGATGTCCTTGAGTGCTGTCACGGGCACGGGCAACGTGTTGGCGCAGCGCGTCCGGGCTCATCTCTGTCGAATTGTTGGAAAGGCGACTCCCATCACTTATCAAGCGCCCTGGACCTGTCACCACCAAACACGATCTACCAGCTTACGCTCGCATTGGAGCGCCTGATGGAGGAAGATGCCGCCGCCATTCTGAATATGCGCAGGGAGCGCTATCAGAGAAGGCTTGGTTGAGACGGGCAGGGGAACGGCCTAGCCTTGCGAAGTGACCAGGTCAAATTCGTTTTGCTATTTCAAAACATCGCCTGAAATCATTCGCTTGGCTGTCATGCTATTCATCCGGCTTACGCTGTCGCTGCGAAACGTGGAGTATTCGCTATGCCAGAGCTGGATCGACGTCCGCCACGAGACAGTCCGGTTTCGGTGGAACAGATTTGGGCCGATGTTCACCGCCGGGATCTGGAAGAGGCGAATACCCGAAAAATCTTGTGTGATTGAGAATTCCGTCATGGTCCCCAGCCGTTGCGCTCTTTGGTCAAACCGAGACACCGCGCAGGAGGTCTTCGCGGGCGACCTCGCCCTTGCGGCCAGACAGGCTGACCGAGCCGCGCTTCAGGACGTAGAAAGTGTCGCCTAGGTCGTAGGCGAAGCTGAAGTATTGCTCGACGAGGACGATCGCCATTTCGGCCTGTTCGCGCAGAAGGCTGATCACGTCGCCGATCTGCTGAATGATGTTGGGTTGGATGCCTTCAGTTGGCTCGTCAAGAAGGAGAAGTTTCGGCTTGGCGATGAGCGCGCGAGCGATGGCAAGTTGTTGCTGCTGGCCGCCAGAGAGGTCACCGCCGCGACGGTGGAGGAAGTCTTTCAGGATCGGAAAGAGGTCGAAAATTTCGTCCGGCACGAAGTGTTCGGAGCGGGGCAGACAGGCGAAGCCGGTTTCGAGATTTTCGCGAACCGTGAGCAGCGGGAAGATATCGCGCCCTTGCGGGACGTAGGCCACGCCCATTTGCGCAAGCGCATGGGCGCGGGGCTTTTTCAAAGGTGTGCCGGTCAGGATAATTGTACCGCCCGATGTCGGATGGGTGCCTGAAATGGCTTTGAGAAGGCTTGTTTTGCCAACGCCATTGGTACCCATTATGCAGGTGATCTCGCCCTTGCGCGCAGTGATATCAATGCCATTCAGAATTTGGCTACCGCCGTAATGAAGGGTCAGACCTGCGGTTTTGAGGATGTCAGCGTCCAAGGTAAACCTCGATTACTTTCTGGTTTTGCGTCACGTGGTCGATCGAGCCTTCGGCGAGTACCGAGCCTTCGTGGAGAACCGACACGCGGCAATCAAGGCGGCGGACGAACTCCATGTCATGTTCCACAACGACGACGGCGCGGGTTTTGGCGGCTTCGCGCAGGATGTCTGTGGTGTGTTCACGCTCGGCCGGGGTCATGCCCGCTGCGGGTTCATCGACAAGGAGAAGCTTGGGTTCTTGTGCCAGCAACATGCCAATTTCCAGCCATTGCTTTTGGCCGTGAGAGAGCTCTCCGGCCTTGCGACGGAGGGCGGATTCCAGGCCGATTTCTGACGCGAGCTCTTCAATGCGGGTTTGGTCGTCGCGGGACGCTTTGAAGAGCAGGACCGAGAACGGGCCGCGGTTCTTTTTGAGGGCCAGCAGAAGGTTGTCGGCGACGGATTGGTCCTCGAAAACCGTGGGCTTCTGGAATTTACGACCAACACCTGCTTGCGCAATGCTGCTTTCGGACATGTGCAATAGCGAGATGGCCCTGTCACCGTAGATCACACGGCCTTCCTCGGGGCGGGTTTTGCCGGTGATGATGTCCATGAAGGTAGTTTTGCCTGCGCCGTTGGGGCCGATCACGGCACGGAGTTCTTTTTCGGCAATCTGGAAGGATAGGTTGTTGATGGCTTTGAAGCCGTCAAATGAGACCGAGACGCCTGAAACTTCGAGGAGGGTGGTCATTTTTCGGCCTCCTGTTCGCGCAAGGCGCCGGGATCAGGGCCGAGATCGGCGCCAAAGCGGTTCGGGCTTTTGCGATCTATGAAGATGTCGACAAGGCCACCGATGCCTTTGGGGGCGAAAAGTGTGATGGCGACGAAGGAAAAACCAAGGAGGACGATCCACCAGTCGACCCATTGGATCGTATAAAATCCCAGGTTGATGTTAGGGGCCTGGCCGCCGGTGAACCATGTCGAAAGCAGCGAAACGAAAGCCGCGCCAATAACGGCGCCGTAAAGGCGGCCCCGGCCTCCGATGGCGACCCAGACCGCGAGGTAAATCGAGGCGATGGGGGCCATTTCAGCTGGATTTATGATACCCGCCTGCGGGTAGTAGAGCGCGCCGGCGATGCCCGCGAGGACCGCCGTCAGAGTGAAGATGAACAGTTTGAAGCCCTCAACAGGGTAGCCGAGAAAGCGCACGCGGGTTTCGTCGTCGCGGATGGCACGGATCACGCTGCCAAACTTGCCGGAGACGATCCAGGCACAGATAATGTAGCCGAGCCCGAGTGCGATGGCGGAGGCCCAAAAGAACCAGAGCGAGACGGTGGATTGTGGAAAGTCGTCGAGGCCGGGCAGGTTTTGCAGGCCGGAGAGGCCGTTATTGCCGCGCA
This sequence comes from uncultured Boseongicola sp., assembly GCA_905479635.1. GTDB lineage: Bacteria > Pseudomonadota > Alphaproteobacteria > Rhodobacterales > Rhodobacteraceae > Boseongicola. The sequence continues at coordinate 5,523 of CAJQNG010000056.1, forward strand.
GGCCGCTGTCGTTTTGGAAGAGGTGCAGCGAGAGGGCCAGCGTCATCGCCTGGGTCAGGATCGACAGATAGACACCAGTGACGCGGCTGCGGAAGGCGAGCCAGCCGAAGACCAGAGCGAGGAGGCCGGGCACGAGGACGACTGCGGCGAGTTGCAATGGCAGCGAGTGGGCGAAGGCCCAGATGGGCGGAAATTCTGAGGCGCCGACAACGCCGAAGATTTGGCCTGCGATACCGTCGGATATTTCTTGTGGCGTGGCGGGTAGGGGGGCAGCTTTGAGGCTTTCGATGACGATAAGTTCGGTGCGCGCATACATCAGCCACATGCCGATGGCGTAGCCGCCAAGGCCAAAGAACGCCATGTGGCCAAGCGAAAGAATGCCGCAATAGCCCCAGACAAGATCCATCGCCAGGGCGACGAGGCAGAGGCAAAGAGTTTTACCCAAAGTTTTGATAAAGCTGGTGGAAATGACACCTAGGCCGAGGCCGTCGGACAGGATCGTCACGGCGATTGTGAAGAGCCCAAGGGCTGCGAGGAAGACCAGTACGGACGGGAAGCGCAGGGCGAGGGGTTGGCGACGAAGGCCGCTTGCGAGGGTGGCGTCGGTCATAGAGTTGCGCCGCCGTTGACGTCGCGGGGATGGGGCTTTCTCTCACTCATTGCGGCGCCATTTGTTGCCTTACGGCGATTGCTAGGAATCGCCGTAAGGCCCCCAGACCTCGGAGTATTTTTACCAAGAAGAATGCGTGGATCGCTTAACAAGATTGAAAGTCTCTGCATGTTACGCCTCTGCCGCGCGGCCCTTGAGGGCGATGATGCCTTTGGGGCGGAACTGAATGAAAAGGATGATGAAGAGGATCATGTAGGTTTGTGCGGCCAGCGTGTTTGAGGGGTTCATCCACTCGATGCCTTTTTGAATCGTTCCGACCATGGTCGCGCCCAAAAGCGTGCCCCAGATGTTGCCGACGCCTCCGACGACGACGGTCATGAAGGATTGCACGATATAGTCCGTGCCCATTTCCGAAGTGACTTTTGCGTAAAGGCCGATGGCCACGCCCGCGACGCCTGCAATGCCGGAGCCGAGGCCAAAGGTGAGCATGTTTATCTTGTCCGGGTTGATACCCATCGAGGCGGCCATGCGAGGGTTTTGGGTGACCGCGCGCACTTCAAGGCCAAGGCGGGTGCGGTTCATGATGAAGAGGAAAAGGCAGAGGAACATCAGGGCGAGGACGAAGATTGCGATGCGGATGTAGCTGATCGAGACGATATCGTTGATCACAAGCGAGCCATCGAGCCATGCGGGTGACGTGAGCGGGCGGGCTTGAGTGCCGAAGATATTCTTTGCAATCTGTTGCAGCGCGATGGAAATGCCGAAGGTGGCAAGCAAGGTTTCCAGCGGGCGGTGGTAGAGGTGGCGAATAACCAGGCGCTCCATCGCGACGCCCGCGGCGAAGGTGATTGCAAAGGCGAGCGGAAGCGCGAGGGCGATTGAGAGCGTGTAGTCAGGCACGAAAAGCTGGACCACGTAGCCGGTGTAAGCGCCCATCATGATAAACTCACCGTGGGCCATGTTGATCACGCCCATGACGCCGAAAGTAATGGCAAGGCCGATGGCAGCGAGGAAGTAGATCGAGGCAAGGGACAGGGCGTCGAGGCCGAGGTCGGCGGCTTGATTAATGGCGACTTTGCTTTCGATTGCTGCGAGGGCCGCCTTTGCCGCAAGGGCCACGGCGGGTGGTGCGCCCGTGTAGCGTTCGAAAAAGACGCTTGCGTCGATGGCGGTGTCGATTTCGGTATCTGTCGCTACGGCGTCCACTGCGCCTGCCGCGGCAAGGGCGGCATAAGCGATGTCTCGTGCGGCTTCGGTGTTTAGCGATGCGAGCTGGATGCCGCCGACGGCGCCGTCTGTGACGTTGGCAACGAGGGCCTCTCGCTGCTCGGCGCGCTCAATTCGGGGTTTAGCGACGCCTGCCTCGACGAGGAGGTCATAAGCCGCGGCGCGCGGAAAGGTTTCGGAACCGGGAGTGATGGCGCGGGCGATATCGGTGCCTTCGGGAAGGGTCGCTGCGGTTTCGACGCGTGTGGCGACAAGCGGGTTCAGCGCGGCGCGCACATCGACGCCAAGGTCGCCTGCGAAGCCGTTGATTGCGGTGATGCGTTCATCGTCGGTGTCGCCGAAGCGAATTGTGAGGAGCCGTTCAAGGCGGATTTTAGAGGCCTTAATATCCGCGTTTGGCTCGCTTTCGGTGCTGGACCGCAAGGCGGCAAGGTGCGACTTTTCCGCGCCACGTTCGATTGCGGCAACGGCGCGGAGACGCTCCGTCGGGTCTGGATCGCTTAGCTGAAATTGCACGAGGGCGGTGCCGATCATGCTGCGGATGCCGGAATTGGGTTTCAGTTGCGTGTAGTCGTCTTCAAGTGCTTGGCCGATTTCCATGTCGTTAGATATGTCGAAAATCTGAAGTGTGTCTCGGTCAATTTCTGTCGCGAAAACGAAGACACCAGTGGCTTTGTTGAACCACATTTCCTTAGCTTGCCAGCGGTTCAGGACGACCTGAGCTTCTGGCAACCCGCTCGCGGCCAGCGCGTCAATGGCTGGGCCGATGGTGCGGCGGGAGCTTTTGGCGATAGCTTCGCCATATTCCTGCAAGAGCATTTGGATTTGCGCGTCGGATTGTTGGGCTGACGCCGGTTGACTCGTCAAAAGAAAGACCGCCAGAAGGGAAGTGAGGATGGCCCGCATGTGCTGCTCCGCTTGGAATCGAAGGGCGAGGGTCGCCCTTCGGTGTGCTTAATTAAGCTTTTAGTTTCAGATCAGTAGTTAGATTTGATCTGCACGCAGCTTTCGGTTTCGGTGTTGTACATGCCGCACCCAAGCTCGGCCCAGTCAGAGACCAGAACGGCCGATTCTGGCAAGAAGTCGGTCCAAGCATCGCCCGGCACTTCTGCAGTCTGGCTGATAATGTCAAACTGGCCGTCTGCCTGAATTTCACCGATCAGAACCGGCTTGGAGAGATGGTGGTTTGGCAGCATGACTGCTGTGCCGCCTGTCAGGTTCGGAAATTCCTGACCGTACATGGCAGTGCGGACCGCATCGACATCGGTGGTACCGGCTGCTTCAACCGCGTTTACCCACATGTTGAAGCCGATATAGTGCGCTTCCATTGGATCGTTGGTGACACGCTCTTCGCCCATGCGGGCTTTCCATGCGGCGATCCAGCCTTCGTTGGCTTCGGTATCGGCGGACTGGAAGTAGTTCCACGCTGCAAGGTGGCCGACGAGGTTCGATGTGTCGAGACCCGACAGTTCTTCTTCACCGACCGAGAAAGCCACAACCGGGATGTCGTCTGCCGAGATACCGGCGGCGGCGAGTTCTTTGTAAAAGCCGACGTTGGCGTCGCCGTTGATCGTGGAGATCACGCCGACTTTTTTGCCGTCTGCGCCAAGGGCCACGACGTCAGCCACGATTTTGGACCAGTCGGAGTGGCCGAAAGGCGTGTAGTTGACAAAGATGTCGTCCGCCGCGATGCCCTGTTGCTGAAGGTAGCTTTCGAGGATGTTGTTTGTGGTGCGCGGGTAGACGTAGTCGGTCCCGAGAAGGGCGAATTTTTCAACGCCAAGCTCTTCAAGGAAGTAATCCGTGGCCGGGATAGCCTGCTGATTTGGGGCCGCGCCTGTGTAGAAGACGTTCTTTGAACTTTCTTCGCCTTCATACTGAACAGGGTAGAAGAGGAGGCCGTTCAGTTCTTCGATTACTGGAAGAACGGACTTGCGGCTGACGGATGTCCAGTTGCCAAAAGTGACGTCTACTTTGTGTACCGTAAGCAGTTCGCGGGCTTTTTCAGCGAAAAGCGGCCAGTCGGACGCAGGGTCAACGACGACGGCTTCCAGTTCGCATCCAAGCACGCCACCAGCAGCGTTTTGCTGTTCGATCAGCATTTCCATCGTGTCTTTCAGGGTGGTTTCCGAGATTGCCATCGTGCCAGAGAGCGAGTGCAGAACACCAACTTTGATCGGGCAGCTTGCCTCTTGGGCAAAGCCCGGCAAGCTAGATGCCAACAAAGCGGCAGCGGTTGTTGTGGTTAACAGTTTCATCGACATCGCGAATAATCCTTCGTGCGACATGCGCAGAGGTCTTGCCAACAGCAGGTCTGAAGACCAAATATCCCCCACGCAATTTTCATTGCGAAGTGCGGTGGTGTGTGGAGTGAACGGCCAACACCATCGCACGCTTTCGTTTCGGCAGCAGGTGCCGACGGAGAAACTCTGCCGCAATGCAGCGAAAAGGGTAGGCGGTGCGAGGCGTTGCGCCGGTCGACACGAGCCAGATGCACAAAATTTCACCCCTTTGAGGGGCTGTGCTGTTTTTTTGCGCAGCAGGGATTCTGGAAGACTTAGGAGTCAGTCTTGAACGACTCGTGCGTATTGAGCGGGGGGTGTTTCGCCGAACGGGTTGAGGGTGTCGGCGCCTGCTTGGCGATCGGCCGGGGTGGGATCGGGCAAGATGAGTATTAGGCAAGTGGCGACGTCGCGGTCTGCTTTGCGGCCGGCCCATTCGGCATCTCCAGCGTCACGATTAAAAGTGGCGCGGCTGAGAAGGGCGGCTTGGGCGTATTTGCTGTTGATGCGGATCGACAGGGCCTTGGCGGCGTTTTCTTCTGTTGTGAGAGCGTCGAGGACCGCAATCATACTGGCGCGGTGGCGTTCGGTGACGGAGGATGCGCCGTCTCGGAGCAGCCATTGATGCTCCATCTGGGCGGAAAGCCTTCCGGTGCAGGTGGCAAAAAGGTCATGCAAGTCGGGGCCCGCGACGGCCGTTGCCGGAAGAAGAGCCGCAAGGCCGGTGATCGCCCACAGTTTTTTTAAACCGCTCATATGATAAGCTTCAGGCAAAATTTTTAAGCAAGCAATGCATCTTGGGTACTCTAATCCTGAAGTGATGCACTTGTGCAAAGGTGCCGTGACCGCAAGCGCAAAGCGCGGTGACGCGAGACTTGGCGCCGTGCGGCATCCTGCACCACAGAGCGTGACCGCCTTGGGCACCGATCATTTTGATGAAGTAAAACTGTGTGAATAGTCTTACGAAGCGACGGGCTTTTCACAGTTGGCACTGCAGACGCCTAAGGAAAAGGACGCGTAAAGAGCATCAGATTTGATTGGAAATATCGAGATTTAGGGCAGCCAACCGGCGAGGTCTGATGACAATCGGTTACATGCGATCCAGAAGACCCGGCCTTCGCGTGTTTTATTGCATGCCGATTAGTTTGTGGTGACGCCGCTTGAAAAGGCGTTGCCGGGGCTTCACTCTTGGGCGCATTAAAAGTGTAGACCACAAAGATCGCGCGGGCCTGAGGCCCGCGAGGTCGATGGTCTTTGTGTAGAATTTACCCAACAGCTTTAAGGAAAGCTGATTATTGGAGCGGGCGATGAGATTCGAACTCACGACCCTAACCTTGGCAAGGTTATGCTCTACCCCTGAGCTACGCCCGCATCCTTGGGTGTGGCGGAGATATAAACTCCTCGCCGGACTGGCAAGGGGAAAATTCGCGACATTTGCGGTTTTAGGCCGTGTTTAGTGCGCGATATCGGTGCTGGGCTTGAAGTCGGTTTCTGTGGAGTGGTTTGGCGCGCGGGCGCGGCGGTCTTACCAATGCGCCGGAACCGGGGTCGGGGACAGGATTTGGGTGATTTGGCGCGCCGTGTTTGGCGCCATTTCGGTCAGCATCACTCGGGTGGTGTAGCTGCCGTACATTTTTCCGTCGTCGCCAAAGAAATACCAGTCGCGCACCTGTGCGGCGTCAAACGCCACGGGATCGCCGACGTGCTTGGTTTCGGTTGTTTTGGGCTCGTTCGCGAGAATGCCTACGTAGCGGCCATCGCGCATGGCAAAAGGCGAAACCCAGACGACTTCGTCGTCGCCGCCATAGCCGGACATAACGATTTTGATCGCAGCATTGTCGCGTGCGATGCCGTTGTCATCCAACGTGTAGTCAAGGAATGACCCAAGATGAGTGCGGGCCTGTTCTTCGGCTACGGTAATCGCGGTGGCGCGGGTTTGCGCGGTGATGATCGGATCACTTGCGCCAGCTTGCGCAGGGCCGATGCTGTAGCTTGCGTTGGCGGCGACAAAATTTACGCTGAGCAGGACAAGGCCAAAAACACGTCCGCGCATTTTCCAGTTCATGGGTTCGCTCCTTCGCAACGGTTGCTGGAAACTCGGCTGCGAATGGGGCGGATTAACTACAACAATGAGGCAATAGCTGGATAATTGCGGCCGTTCGCGAAACACCGAAGGCTACGCTGGAGGTCGGTCTAGGGATCGTGAATTGCGAAATCGTTAATGCGTGGTCAGGCGGCGGTGCCGCTGCGGTCCGGATTGGCGAACTGGATCACGTCCCAGCGATTGCCCCATAGGTCGGCCCAGACGGCGACGCGGCCATAGGGTTCAACGCGGATGGACCTTCGAAGCGATCGCCTGCGGCTTCGATAAGGGCGTGATCTGTGTTGAACTCGAGAGTTTCGAGGAACAGCCAGACGCGACCCCTGCCCTGTTTGCCGATTGCTTTGCGTTGGTGGCGCGTGCGAGCAGGATATCGGTGTCCGCGCCGGGTGGCGAGATGCGGCCGCAGCGTTTTTTTCGTCGCCAAGATCGGTGTCTTCGTTCAGATCGAAACCGATGGCCTCATCATAGTCAGGGATGAGGAAAGAGAAGAGGGCGATACGATTTCGCACTTCGATGCTTTGGCGTTTGTGTGGTGGGCGTTCAGGGGATGCTATACAGGTGCTTTTGCCAAGGTTTACATCATCAGGGCGCCTAGGGGGCGTTCAGTAAAGACGCGGGCGTTGTCACCGGGAGACGATCCGGCCCAATAGACCCAGAGGCGAGTCGGGTTCTTATCGTCGATCCAGACCAGACCGCCTTTTTCAAGGCTGCACAGGTTGGTGCCGGTGCAGGTGACGCTTGTGTTGGCAAGGAAGTCTGTGGCGCCCATGGTATCCTGGTACGCGGCGATGCCGAGGATTGGTGCGTCGAAGTCGACAAAGCCGTAGTGGGCGCCGGAATGGCTGTCAAAAACACTTAGTGGCTGGCGACTTCGGTGCCAGCGGTGATGCGTCCCTCAACGCCGCCGATGTCGACACGAATTGGGGCATCGAGGACGATATTCTGGTCCCTATTGAAGGCGTAGAGGTGGGTCTGTGTTGAAGTTGTCTTCACCCACCGCGAAGGGCGTTTCAGTGTTCAGGATGGTGAATTCACCTTGCCCGGTCTGGCGCAGGATTTGGCCGTTGAGGACGATGGCTTGCGCCGGTGTGGTGAGGGGGGGCGGAATAGGGGTAGGGCAGCGAGACGGTGCATTGAGCGCGTCCTGGGTTTTGGTGTAGTTTCTGGAGGAAATAGCACGGTTGTACGGGTGTGGGGTCACATGGGCTGAAGGGGGAGTTGGGGCTCTGGCCTCCCCCGGGATTTTAAGGACCCAAGGAAGGGTGGGGGTGCAGAGGATCGCGGAGAACCGGGAAGGAATTGGCCACGCTCAGGCGCGGCTATTTAGTCGAGAGAAGAGTTTTCGCTCGGGGGCGATATCCGCGTGTTGCCTCGACCAAATCTTCGGGGTAGGCATGCGCATATGAAAAAGGTTCCAAAAGAGACCACCGACGATGCGCTTATTCAGGAGTTCCTGAACAAGGGTGGAAAAGTAAGCATTGGGAAGACCAAACCACTCGCGGCCGAGTTAGGTTTGAGTAACAATGCGTGGAACAATAAGCTGACCAAAGAAGAGAAAGCCGCCCGCGACAAGAAATAAATTTCTTGTGTTTTGGGCTTTTCTTTTGAAATCAGAGGCTTCGTGAGCGCTATTGTGTCGTTAACTCACGCGATAGGATTTGACGACCGGCTGGGAAAACCTCGCGATATGATGCCATAATTTGGCCGTCTGCTTTGCGTATCCCGGCCTTGGCGAGTTGCGAACGGGCAGGCACAGTGGAATAAAAAGCCCAAGAGCGACCGGCGAAGTTTGGATTTATCGGCTTCGTTTTGGGCGGAGCGAGTTCGCTGATTATCGCTATTTAACTCTCGGTGTTTTTCGGGCTGGCGGAGCAGAGCAGCGGCACTTTAATAGGCGAGATCGCGGCTGAGATTAAGTAGATTGCGGCGCGCATATTGTCAGGCGAGCCTGCGCCAGAACCCACACCTCTGCCAGCGGACTACGGGCGCGTCATCACGATTTCTGGGCTTTATCTTGCAGGCATAGCGGTCGTGCTTGGGGGCATCGGACATTGTCGGAATGAACCGCACCAGCTTGCCTATATGCGGTGGGTTTTAGTGTCACGGCCTTTGTCATGCAGCAGATATTCTTGTTGGCGATACTGATCTGCGGCGTGGTCTTGCTTGTGAGCATCATCGGACATGCTTAACAGAATTGCGGCCGGTTAGAGCGCGCAACAGCCAGACTTAAGTCCGCCGCTGCACTTACCAAACTACTCCAGCTCGACCAGCAGGTCCTTCACGTTCTAATTGGCTGAAAGTAGTTGCTGAAAGCAGGCCATTTCTCTTCAACTTCTTTGCCCAATTAAGCTTGGTAAGCAGACACATATGGGGAAATTATGCATGGTCCTTTTCGTTTCGTTTATATCTGCGCAGGCGTCATTTTCCGAGCCAGAGCCTCACGAGATCTGTGCCGAGGCGATCAAGGCTACGGAGGTCCTTTGGAAAGGGCACTCGGACCTTTTCACCGTCAACATCAACGTCGTTGGCTGGCAACAAGGCGACGCACAAGAACGAGAGATTGCGAAGGCAAATGCTGACATAAGCGCAGCCCCCCTTGACCAAGCTGAACCATACATGGTGCGTCTCATGGAGCTTTGTGCAGACTAATGAACCGAGTTGTGTTTTCTTGAGCAGAGTGGGCGAACCGCACCTGCTGCGCTACTGCGTTAAATCCTCGCGCTAATCCAAAATATGGACGGTTTTGTGTGTTGCCTGGATGTCTATTTTAAACTGGACGGTTTCAGAATTCTTACAAAAAGCAATGTTGTCATTATGAGTGGCAATGCGGACCTCTCCTTGCCACGTGAGCAAATCCTGTTCCACTTTGACAAGCTCCGGGTGCTGATAAGACCCCAGAACGCAAATGCAGGCGACGTTGTCTGGTAGAATTGCCGAGATCGGCAGGGCTATGCCAGAGGCCGCATTTAGGTCCGGTTGCTTCGGCTCGAATATGTCATCGCCGCGCGCATCCATACCTAAAGCCGTGAGGATTTTTGCGGTGAGCATTGCGATGAACAACGAATTTTTAGGTCAGCGTGGAAAGTAAATACCTCTGGATATGAGGCAGCATTTTGGAGCGGATTTACCGCGTCCACGTTGGTTGAAGCATGGGTCGTGCAGGTTTTTAGCCGAGGACCCGTTACTCCAACTCGACCAGCAAGTCCTTAGCATCAATCTGCGCGCCCGGCGTCACATGCACAGCTTTTACTATTGCGTCGCGTTCGGCGTGGATGCCGGTTTCCATTTTCATGGCCTCGATCGTCAGCATCAGATCGCCCTCTTTGACTTTGCCACCGGCCTGAATAGCGACCGAGGCGACGACGCCGGGCATCGGCGCGCCGACGTGGTTTTCGTTTCCAAGTTCGGCCTTGGGGCGGGCGGCTTGCGCGCCGGTCGAGGAGCGGTCTGCGACACGCACGATACGGGGTTGGCCGTTCAACTCGAAGAAGACCTTGGCTTCGCCTTCGGTGTTCGTGTCGGCGATGGCCTGACAGCGAATTTCCAAGGTTTTGCCGGGGTCGATTTCGACAGAGATCTCATCACCGGGGGCCATGCCGTAGAAGAAATTCTTTGTCGGCAATGTGCGGACGGGACCGTAGGTGTCGTGGCGGCCCATGTAGTCGAGATAAACTTTGGGGTACATGAGGTAGCCGTTTAGATCCTCGTCGTCGATGTCCATGCCGTCGAGTTTTGCCGACAATTCTGTACGGGTTTTCTCGATGTCGACACTTGTGGCGTGAAGGCCGGGGCGGTCGGTTGAGCCTCGTTCGCCTTTGAGGATCTTCTTCTGGATCGCTTTTGGCCAACCACCCGGAGGTTGGCCGAGGTTGCCACGCATCATGTCGATCACGCTATCAGGGAAGGAGACGTCCTTTTTCGGGTCTTCAACGTCCGCGCGACTAAGATTTTGCGACACCATCATCAGGGCCATGTCGCCGACAACCTTGGAGGATGGCGTGACTTTGACTATATCGCCGAACATCTGGTTCACGTCGGCGTACATTTCGGCCACCTCGTGCCAGCGTTCCTCAAGGCCAAGGGAGCGGGCCTGTGCTTTGAGATTGGTGAACTGGCCACCGGGCATCTCGTGGAGATAGACCTCGGAGGCGGGGGCCTGCAGGCCGCTTTCAAACGCCGCGTAGTGGCTGCGCACGGTTTCCCAGTAGTTCGACATTTCGCGCACGGCGCCAATGTCGAGGCGGGTGTCGCGATCGTGGCCAGCAAGGGCCTCGACAATAGTGCCGAGCGTGGCCTGAGACGTGTTGCCGGACAGGGCGTCCATGGCGCAGTCGACGGCGTCTACGCCTGCTTCGGACGCGGCAAGGATGGTCGCGCAGGCGATGCCGGCGGTATCGTGGGTGTGGAAGTGGATCGGCAGGCCGACCTCGTCTTTCAGGGCCTTGATTAGGATGCGGGCTGCGGCGGGTTTCAAGAGCCCTGCCATGTCTTTGAGGCCGAGGACGTGTGCGCCGGCGGCCTTTAGATCTTTGCCCATATTTACGTAGTATTTCAGGTCGTATTTTGCGCGCTCCGGGTTTTGGATGTCGCCAGTGTAGCAGATGGTGCCTTCGCAGACTTTGTTGTTTTCTACGACGGCGTCCATGGCGACGCGCATGTTGTCGACCCAGTTCAGGCTGTCAAATACGCGGAACACGTCGACGCCGGTTTCTGCTGCCTGTTTCACGAAGAACTGCACCACGTTGTCGGGGTAGTTGGTGTAGCCGACGCCGTTGGCTCCGCGTAGCAGCATCTGGGTCATAAGGTTCGGCATGCGCTGACGCAGATCGCGCAGGCGCTGCCACGGGCATTCCTGCAGGAAACGGTAAGAAACGTCGAAGGTGGCGCCGCCCCAGCATTCCATCGAGAAAAGCTGCGGCAAGTTGGCGGCATAAGCGGGGGCGGCGTTGATCATGTCGATCGAGCGCATCCGCGTGGCCAAAAGCGACTGGTGGCCGTCGCGCATTGTGGTGTCGGTGATCAGAAGTTGCTTCTGGTCGAGCATCCAGTCGGCCAGCGCTTCGGGGCCGAATTCTTCAAGAATATTGCGGGTGCCGGGGTGGGGGGCGTCGGTGCGCAGCTTGGGCGCGATGGGGTCGCGGGCCTCGGCGTGCGGTTTCGGACGGCCTTCGGTTTCTGGGTGACCGTTTACCGTGATGTCGGCGATATAGGTCAGGATCTTCGTCGCGCGATCGCGGCGTTTTTTGAAGTCGAAAAGCTCGGGCGTCTCGTCGATGAATTTGGTGTGGTATTCGTAGTTGAGAAACGTCGGGTGTTTCAGAAGGTTCTCGACGAAGGCAATATTGGTCGACACGCCGCGGATGCGGAATTCGCGCAGAGCGCGGTCCATGCGCGCGATGGCGGCCTCGGGGGTTGGCGCCCAGGCGGTGACTTTTTCAAGAAGCGAGTCGTAATAGCGGGTGATGACCGCACCGGAGTAAGCCGTGCCGCCGTCTAGTCGGATGCCCATGCCCGTTGCGCCACGATAAGCGGTGATACGGCCATAATCGGGGATGA
>CAJQNG010000057.1 GCA_905479635.1 uncultured Boseongicola sp.
CAAAGGAAACATCGGCGTATGTCCTTTCTTTTAAGTCTGTGCGATTCGAGATTGTGCCGGAGATGGTCATGAAATCGAAATTTGCGTCAAGCGCAGCATCCCCGTGGATGACCGCGCTTTCGACAGGGTTCCCCTCAGTCACGTAGTAGATCACCCCGGAATAGTCGCCCTCGAAACTGGGGGTGCCCGATGTCGGCACTTCCGTGGTTCCGACGCGCTCGAGAAAGGCCGCTGCGGCCTGAAGTCCATCTTCGGTAGAAGTGATGTAAGATGCTGTACCCGCGCCTGTGGACGTCTCGCCGTAGGCGGCAACATCGTTCCAAGTCTTAACGACAGAATCTTCGTTGATGTAGCCCCAGATGGCGCCCTTATCAAAGTCGTTATTGCGGAGGTAGACGAGAACCTCTGAGCCATCGCTTGCCACGAAAGTAAACGTGTCGACATCCACCTCCCCGGGTTGCAGGTTTCCCGTATTCAAACCTTGCGAGACTACGGTCGGCTCTCCGGTTGTGTCGATCGCGGATCCGCCTCCCCCGCACGCGCTGACCAGCGCGGCCGATGACAGCAATGTGGCGCTTACCAAACTCTTCATGGGGCGTCTTCCTTCTCTTCAAAAAATTCAATATCTCTCTGCACGCATCTCAGGTGAAATCCGGCTGAGCCCGTCACATCGCAAACTTTGCATATGTCGGATGATCACACAACTGTGAGTATCGGGCGAGCACGCTTTTCTCCGGCTTGAGTTCGACCTTCGCCCCATTGGAAATCAGAACAAGTCCAATCCTCTTGTAGTCCGCCTTCCAGTCGGCGTCACACATCAACTTGAACTTCCACCTCGTGGGATGCCGAATTTTTGGCTGCTCATTGGGACCGGCTTGTCCCGCATCGGGTTTGACGCCAATCACGAAACCGACAACCATTCCGCAACAGTTTTAGAAAAATTTATCCTCGGAAAAAGCAAGCTCTTCGGTCGAAGAACGTTTGCTATATTCCATACTTAACAGTTTCACGATCAAATGGGGTTGTCCCGTGTCCGTTTCCAAGAACCGCTTGCTCATATTCTACACAGCTTCGACCTTTGCATTGATCTCTTCACAGGCTCTCGTCGCCCAAAACGTGGAAACCTCCGACTACGAAACCGACGCAGGCGTCGCCTTCGCCACCCAATACACGGACAATGTTTTCAAAGAGCCGAACGATCGACGGACGGATCTAGTGACGAGCGTGAGCCCATGGGTGGAGCTGACATATAGCGCGGATGACTTCAGGCTGAATGTCGAGGCCAACGCCGACATCGCGCGGTATGCGGATTATTCCAGCGAAAACTACGAAGACTATTATCTCGGTGCAGAGGTTCTGTACCGGACCAATGAGGACACGTTCCTGTTCGGAGGGTTGGACTATGCTCTTGGTCACGAAAGCCGGGAGTCTCCAGATGACGTAACCGGACTGCGCCCGACAGAATTGCAGGAAACCAGTGCATTTTTCGGGGTCGGCGGAAATCTGTCCGACAGAACCTTCAGGCTTGGTTTCAATCTGCGTGACCTCGACTACGAGGATGCGCCCGCGTCGGTGGAACCGATCGACAACGACGATCGCGATCGCCGCCAGATCGAGATCGGGGGGCGACTTGGCGTCGCTAAAACGGAAAACGGCGAAGTCTTTGTCCAGGGTATCTATGACCAGCGTGATTACGATCAGGCTATAGACAATCAGGGGCGTGGATATCAGCGCAGCTCAGAAGGCTATCAGGCTGCCATCGGCTATACCGGCTCGATCGGCTCAATGCGCGGAGAAGTGCTCTTGGGGGTGATGTCGCAGGACTACGATGATCCGCGCTTTGATACGACAACGACCTTGGATTTCGGTGCAAATCTGAGCATGCCTCTCGTAGAGGGGACAACGCTCGACACCGTACTTGAACGGAGTATCGAGGAAACAACCATCAGCGACGTGTCCGGGTACGTCTCGAGTACCGGTGGTCTGCGTTTGCGTCATCGGTTTGCCGACGACTTGTCATTCGCTGCGTATGCCTTTCTTAGCCAGAATGACTACCAGAACATCTCGCGCACGGATCTTCTGACGGAAACCGGGGTTTCCCTTCGTTACCACTTCAATCCCAAACTCTACCTCGATGCCGACTACGAATTCCGGCAACGGCAATCGGATGTTGCGGGCGCTGAATTCGATCAGCATCGCATCAGCCTTACCCTAGGCACAGCGCTGGAACCCCAATACGACGCCGCGGAGAGCAATAACGCGCAGTCGACTGGCGGCGGGTTTTTCCTTGGTGCCCTGGTCGGACATAACGCATTGCACACGAAGGTCGACGGACCGCGTGGGTCTGGTGGCAACCTGACCGCTGATTTCGGGGATGACGGCATCTCCAGCGGTCTGTTTGGGGGATATCGGAGCAACTATGGCTCTCTGGAATTCGGCCTCGAAGGCGAAATCGAATTCAATGACACGTCCTGGCCGCACGACGGCGATCGTCAATTCGCGTTAGAGCGGGGGAACGCCTATACAGCCAGTGCAACTGCCGGGATGCGGACCGACAGCGGCAATCTGCTCTACACTCGGTTCGGCGTGATATCCGCCAAATTCGACAGCACCTATCAAGAAGGGACTAATTCACTAACAACACGGTCAACACGTGAGACTGGGCTGCTGGTCGGCATCGGTGGCGAATTCCCTCTGGGGGATCGCCTTGCTGCACGGATGGAGTACCAACTTCGCGCATACGATGATTACTGGATCGGGTCGCCCGCAACGACGCCGGAGCCTGATAATTTCGCTAACGTTGAAAGCGTTGCGCGCTTTGGATTGGTTTACGATCTCGGATCGAAGAAGACAGGCGTCGAAAAGGTGGTCGAAACCGATTTTTCCGGTGCCTATGCGGGATTCCAGCTAGGCCATGGCACGCTGCAAAGCGACAATACCGGACCCCGCCCCAATGCAACGAGCACCAATTTCATTCTTGATACCACGCGGGCAGGGCAAGGCTTTACTGGCGGCGTTTTTGCCGGCTACGGCATCCAGGCAAACGGCCTATATATTGGTGGTGAAGTTGAGGCCGAACTATCCAGCGCAAACTGGAATATCGAGCGTAGTCCCGAAGGGCGCGTTTACTCCATTAAAAAGAAAAACACGATAGGCGCGGCGTTGCGGTTGGGTTACCTGCTGAATGACAACGTTCTGATCTACCTACGCGGCGGACCTGTGCGCTCCGAATTCGAGGTCGATTACCGAACATCGGGAACATCTGCCTTTGACAATCCGACTCTCGATGGCATCCGTTTTGGCGCCGGTATCGAGTTCGCGATTGCGCAAAACACGCATGCTCGTCTGGACTTTACCCAGACCGACTATGATCCGAACTCGATAACGTATGGTGCGAGCACCGACAGTTTCGACACCAGCGAGCGTACCTTCCGAATTGGATTGACGCGGAAGTTCTGACAGCTATCCGACATTCGGTTCGCTGACGGAATTTGGCCTGGCATATTGATACATATCAATTTTGGAATTTGTTATCTGTGCTCTGTTCACTGCAGAAATCGCGCTGCTTGATTCGGCAACCGGGGCGCGATGGTCAAGTAAAAATAGGAATATTGAATATGGCATCGAATTTTTTGAACATCCGTTCACCGAAGAGGCTGCTCGTATCGGGTTGCGCCGTGTTGGCTCTTGCCAGTGCATCTGTCGCCCCTCAGATCGCGATTGCACAACAGCAGGGCTCAGGGGCGGGCAAACAGGGCCAGGGCGCACAGTCCGGTGGTAATGTCGAGAACGGCCAAGGCGCTGGTGCAGGCGGCGGCTCGCAGGGCCTGAGCGGCATCTTCAGAAGCTTACCTTCAGAAGGTTCCGGCACCAGCATCGAGACGCAGGTCTTTCGCGGAAAGGGCGAACGAGTGATCATCATCATCGAGGAGGATGATGGTGAAGACAGCGATCGCCCGGATTTCGCTGGCGTACCGGGAGGACAAGGCAGACCGGGCGACGAAAAGGGCTCCGGTGGCAATCAAGAGCCTGGAACCGTCAAAGGAGACGATTATGGCGACCTGATCGTCCTGCTTCGTGATCCAATAACTGGAGTGCCGATCGTCACTGACGGAGAATTTTCCTTCCTCGACGAGGTTAGTGGGGAATATGTTTCAATGGAGGATGGCGAGGTGCCGGAAGGTTATGATCCGGTCGAGGTAGATTTTGGCCGTGCTTCCGTGGCGCGCTCTCCTGATACTGTGACGGACAAGGCGTTGACGGAGGCTTTGTCATCGCTTTCCGAGGCAGTCTTGATCGACACAGACGCTGCCGGACGCATCGAGTACACTGTGGAAGGCGTCACCAGCACTATCGACTCTCCCCTCGAAAACCTTGCCCTGTACATTGAGCTGTCGCAGGCACTTGCCACTCCTAGCATACAGGAGGAGATCGAGACAGTCCTAGGCGCTCTGGCAACTTCCGAGACCGCAGCGTCGCTGTTTGCCGCGGTTGCGGACAAGACGGGTGACATCACGCTTGATTATCTCGTGTACCAGAACGTGATCACCGGTGTGGTTGAGCCGGGGGATTTTTATGACTACTCGACCTTCAGCTATGATCGGGAGTATCCGAACGACTATTCCTACTTCTATCTTGATACAGACAACACAGTTGTAGCCTCGCAGGTTGACATCAACGAGTATCTCGAGGCTATGAATGGTGATTTGCCAGCGGATGGTGGTGCCGCACTCTTCACCGCGGCCTCGGATGATGCTCTCGAAGTGATCGAGTTGCTGCACACGCAAGTACATCCCGGCATTTTGCCTGGGGATATCATTGTTAATTAAGTGGCCGCAGGGCGTGAACTAGTTGCCGGTTTGGGGGTGGCGAAAACGCTGCCCCCAAGCGTTTCAGAGAAAAGGAAAAGCGATTTGTCTAGCGATATCTTTAGTCGTCGTCTTTTGTTGGCAGGTGTGTTTGCGATGGTGTTTTCAGGACCAGCGCTGGCACAGGACAGTGACGAGCACGATACGGATCACGGTTCTTCAGAAGACCTAGGGAGCGGCAGCGGTCACTCCGGCGCACAACGCGGTCGGCCCGAGGATCCGCATAGTGGAGAGGATGACCACGGTGACGACGATGGGGATGACCACGGTGACGACCATGGAGACGACCACGATTCCGGGCACGAGAGTGGAGGCAAGGGGCGCGGCCCGCTCTACAAAGGTGGGCAAGAGACCTACTATGTCGGCTTTGGGCGCGGGCGTTCGCTGGAAGACCGGGTTCTGACGAAGCCCCATTTCTAGGATTGCATGCGTGCCCGCGGAAGGCAGCGTCGTCCGCATGTGAGACATCTGTCACCCGCGCAGCCAACGACCGGTTTGGACTTCAGCATTTCAGTCCCTTGTAAACGACCGCTTTGGAGATTCTGTGCTGCACCGCCGCGACGTCGTCACCATTCAGACCGGAGCGTCGTGGCGATCTACGCTGCAGTCGCATCAGGCCGGTTTGTCCCGCAGACCGACGTTTCAGCCAACAAAATGCTGCACGATGCACGAATGGCCGCAATGACGGGCCGCACTGCAGCAACATAAAGAGGCGGTGAAGGTCCGCAATGGGCCGTTCATGTTGGTCGGGGCGAGATCGTTTGGCAGGATCGCTGCCATGCGGCTAACGGCAGCAAGGAGCCCTTTCGAGACCTTGGATTTCGTGCCAGCCCCTTCAAGCCAATGAGGTGGCCATCGTTCTTTGCGGCGGCGAAGAGTTGCCAAAGATTTCCCGAGACCGGCCATTCGCAGACGATATTCCGAAACGGGCGTGCCAATGGCGGCTCCGCGGGAATAAACTGCCGTGATGCTATCGATCTGAATGGAGTTACTTGTCACCCAACATTGGTCACTACGCGCACCAGCCTACTGAATATCGCGACAAAGGTTCTTTTTCAGGTCGCGGTGCACCTGTGCGACATGCTTGAAATCCTGTGCGAGCAGGCTCGCCAGTCGTTCGGTAATCGCTACGGAACGGTGTTGCCCACCGGTGCAGCCAATCGCCACAGTCAGACGAGCTTTTCCCGCGGCAGCGTACAATGGGATCCAGCGTTTAAGTAAAGTGCTGATCTCATCTATCAGGTTTTCGGCCTCGGGTTGCGCAAAGACATAGTCGGCGACGGGCCCATCCAGACCCGTCTGCGGACGCAATTCGGGTTCATAGTAAGGGTTGGTCAGAAAACGGACATCGAGCATGAGATCCGCGTCCAGTGGCACCCCGTGCTTGAAGCCGAAGCTCATCACGTCAACGTCGAGTTCCTGAGTGACGTCCCGGTTCAGTACAATGCGCCCCAGACGCTCTTTCAACGCGTGAGTATTTGTCCCTGTGGTATCGAGCACAAAATCGGCGCGCTCGCGTACCTGGGCCAGCAAAGAGCGTTCGGCAGCTATCTGTTCGTACAGGCTATGACCTTCGCGAACCGGGTGCCTTCGGCGAGACTCCGAATATCGCCGCACCAACACATCATCGCCGCAATCCAGAAACAGAATTCTGTGGGCAACCCCATCTTCACGCAATTGGCCGACAGCTGCGAGCAGATGGTCGAACATCGACCGCCCGCGCACGTCCATCGCGACGGCAAAACGATCGCCTTGCTCGGACGAGAGGTCGGAAAGCTTGGACAGTTCCTTCAACAGCTGCGGCGGCAGGTTGTCGATGCAAAAGAAATCCAGGTCTTCCAGAGCTTTCATGGCTTCGGTTTTTCCGGCTCCGGACATGCCAGTGACAAGCAACATCGGTTTGTTCAACGTCACACGCCTTCTGAATGATTTTGAGGGAGGGCAATCGCAAGGCCGTCTGCCGAGAAGAGCTTTACCGGATCGGGAACTGCTTCTACATGAACCGTACTGCCGAGTTGCAGTTGAGGTGCATCGTTCTGGCGAACTGTGAGCGTCTGCCCGTTCATATCGACGTGATAGTACCAATCAGACCCTGTCGGCAGCACCGCTGTGACCCGCGCAGACTCAGTGCCTGCCTTGGGCTGAGTGTGCAACCGTATCTCCTCGGCACGCAGACCCAGAGTTACGGCGGAATTGTCTGGTTTCGCAATGCCTGACGGCAGCGCCAGCTCCAGCCCTACGCAACGGACTCGCCCATTTTTGATGCTGCCTTCCAGCAAATTGATGCGCGGATTTCCGAGGAAGTCGGCGGCGAACTTGTTTGCCGGACGGGAATAGACGTCGAGTGGTGGCGCAAACTGTTGCAGTTCGCCGCCTTGCATCAGCGCAATGTGGGTCGACATTGTCAGCGCCTCGAGCTGGTCGTGCGTCACATATACGATGGTTGCTCCAGTATCATGATGCAGGCGCTTAAGCTCGGCCCGCATATCCATGCGCAGTGTTGCATCAAGGTTCGAGAGCGGTTCGTCAAGCAAAAGCACCGATGGCTCCATCACGAGCACGCGGGCAATGGCAACACGCTGCTGTTGCCCGCCCGAAAGTTCACTGGTGTAGCGATCGAGCAATTCGTCGATCTGCAGCGCAGTTGCCACCTGTTCAAGACGCCGCGCCGCCTCTGTCTTGCCAATGTGCTGAACCTCCAGACCGAAAGTAATGTTCTTGGCGACAGTAAGATGCGGCCACAGAGCATAGCTTTGAAACACTAGTCCCAGGCCTCGTTTGGCCGGCGGCAGCGATCGTCCTTGATCCCGCGAAAATACAAGCTTGTCACCGATTCGAATGGTGCCGGTGGTCGGCATGTCGAGGCCTGCGATCATCCGAAGCGAAGTCGTCTTGCCGCAGCCGGATGGTCCAAGCAAAGTGGTAAACGAACCGTCCGGAATTTCGAGCGTCAAGTCACTCACCGCACGCACGTCCTTTCCATAGATGCGGGAAACCCGGTCTAATACAATTTCTGGCATCTTAGCCTCCAAGGCCCTTTGCGATACTTGTCCCCATCACTCGCCGGCTGACGACTGTGCTGGTCACAACGATTATGACCAAAAGCAGCACCATACCGTTCGTGTAGGGGTACCAACCACGATCCGTGTATCGCAGCGTGATAGTCGTTGCGAGCTGTGTTGCCGGGGTCACGAGCAGGATCAGCAGAGACAGTTCGCGCGTGACAGAAATAAAGGGCAGCAACATGCCGGAAAAGTAGGTCGATTTCTGTATGGGAATCAACACACGCCGCATGCGCGTCCACCAGGACGCACCTACCATGATTGCGGCCTCTTCCAGTTCCGGCCCTACTTGGCGGATAGCACTGACCCCGGCCTTTACTGCATAGGGCAAGTAACTGACCGTACAGACGATGACCAACAACCAGAAAGACCCGTGAAGCGATGGGATCGGTCCGCGCGGCACGGCGAACATCGCTAGGAATATCGCGCCGAGGGCGATTGAGGGCATAAGGTAGGGAAAGAATGACATCTGGTCCAGCGCCTGCGCGACCCAGCGGCCGCGCAGCCGTACAATCGCGTAGCCGACGAGTATTCCAAGAATGCCGGTAATAAGCGCAACCACCACAGCAAGCTTCATTGTGTTGCCCAGCGCCGACATCAGCTGCCAGTTTCGCAGGATACCTGGTTCACCGGTTCCGAGGCCAACAGTAAGACTCGCATCCCCGACCCAGTAGTGCCAAGTGAAATTGTCCCAGGAATAGATGCCCGGCCGCAGCATCACAGTGTCAATGGCCAATGCGGTGAGCGGTATCGCGATGACCGCGAAAATGAAACCCAGCACAAGTCCAGCGATTGGCCAGCGCCAGCGACCCAGTGCTACGAGACCGGCGCGTGCACCCTTGCCGGAAATGGTGACAAAGCTTCGACGTGTGCCAATGATCTTGTAGTCCATATAAAGCACCAGCACCCCTAGGGCGATCATGGCCACGGCGGCGAGGTATCCGATGCCCGGCCTCTGGCCGATCAAGTTTGCATAGAGCGATGTTGACAGCACGAATTCCCGCACCGGGCCGCCCAGGAACGCTGGTGTCCCAAAGGTGCCAAGACCCCTTGAAAACGTCAAAAGAAAGGTCGAGAAGATCGCCGGCAGGACCAACGGAATGACGATTCGACGCAGGATGGTCGGCCGCGACGCGCCTAGAAGTTCAGCCGATTCCTCGAGCTGTGCGTCGATATTGCGAAGGGCCCCGCCAATCAGCATGAAACCAAAGGGGAAGTAGTGCAACGCCAGGCAGATCGTGATCGGGAACAGCCCGTAGGCGAACCAGTCGGGTGTGACGACACCGGTCAGCGCGGTAAAGATCCCCTGATCGCCACCAATGCGTGTATTCTTGAACATGGTGATCCAGGCGAGCGCCAGCGTCCATGACGGCATGATATAAGGGATGATCGCCGCGTTCGAGATCAGACCTTTCATCGGCAGATCGGTACGCACCACCAGCCAAGCAAGGGTGCCGCCGATTGCCAGCGCCAGAAACGACATGCCTAGCGCGATCCTGAGAGTATTCAGCAGCGGCCGGTAGAAGAACGCATATGCATTCTCGCTCAGGAAATTGCGTTCCCAGTGAGCAAAGGTCAGGTCGCCGACACTCGAACCAGGTATCTGGAAGCGTTCAAGCGGATGGATCAGGAAAGTTTCGCGCAGCATCAGGAACAGCGGCACAATGACCAGATATCCAAGGATGATCAGAAAGACGAACGCAAGAACACTCTGGGGCGTCAGGCCAAGGCGAAATCGGTTGTATGCGTTGCGCATTCGGGGTCGTCCTCAGCTCTTTGTCGAACCCGGTACTCGCCTGCGCCTCGCTTCGGCAATCGGGGCCTGCGGTGTGTCGCAGGCCCCGGGCTACAGGTGTCACAGGATGTGATTATGTCTGGCAGTGTCAGCGCTGCGCGTACTTCAGCCAGGTATCGAGCACGATGCCGCGGTTCTCGGCCGCGAAGTCGAGGTCGTAGGACCACATGCGTTCTTCCCACCAAGAGAAGGGCATGTCGCCCTCGAAGGGAATTTGGTTGGGGTTAGGTGTGTAAACGCCAGGTGAATCCGCCCACGGCGCGAAACCGTCCAGCGTACCCAGATATTCCATGAACATCTTGGCCGCATTCGGATGTTTTGCGTTGGCCGACAACTGCAGGACAATCGGATAATAATATCCAAGCGTCGGATCAATCTGCCGGCTGTCGGAAATGCGCAGATCCTGCAATTTCGCGTCGCGATGCTTGGAGTAGACATAGAACATGCCGTAGGGCGGATCTTCTTGCCCGGCTGAGCCGATGGCCTTCGATATCTTTGTGTCCGACGTCATGATGATCGCATCATTCTGCAGAAAACGCTTGATGAATTCCAGACCGGCGTTGGCCTCCGTCATCTCTAGAGGCTTGCCAAAGCGGCGCTCGTACGCGGCTTCAAGCTCGTCACTGCGACGCACCCATTCGGTCAGGGCGTTCTGATGTTCCCCGGTGATCGCCACGTCCCTGATCATGACGCGTCCGCGATATTCCTCGGTCGTCACATCCCAAACGCTCTCCAACGGATCGGCGTCGGGATGCTTGTCAGTATTATAGCCGAAAATGCGGTTGATATAGCCCAGCACAAGTGGGTTCTGATGACGTTCTGCAAAAAGCTCACGGGCCGTCGGTGGGATATAGTTGATGAAATATCCGGTGCTGGACAGAAGTTCGCGGGCGGCCACCCAATCCTCAGCGACAATCATGTCGACTTCGTTCAAGCCTGCCACTGATTCCTGATAGGCCCGCTGGATAAGGTCCTGCTCGCCCAGCCGCACAACCTCCACGGTGATGCCGGTATTTGCAGAGAATTTCTCCGCCGCCTTGGCTGTACGACTTGTGGTCGAATAAACTAGCAGCGCGCCCTCCGCCTTTGCGGCAGTCTCAACCTGGCTCCAATCCTCTTCCTGGGCATGTGCGAAACCGCCCCCTAAGATGATCCCTGCGGTTAATGCCGCCGCACCAAATTTACGTATCCATGTCTTGCTGAACATTCAAATTCTCTCCCTCGACCCGCAACTGCCCACAGTCGCGCGGCGCGGGTCTATACGCGCACGCCCCCTCCGCTGGCAGATTGCTCGCGTGAATTTGACAGGCTCGTAGAATACTTGCGCAGTTCATCGATAGTCAATAGGCTGATTGAACGGCGGCGGCGAAGGCAGTGGGTCACCGTCCTTGCGGTGCGCATTCGCACCTGCAAAATGCTGCGTAGCGCGCCAAAGGCAGCTTTTGACGCGGCGGCGCGCCATGTCCGAAGGCCGGAAAGTGTCTGCGGCGGACGGAAAGCACCAGCTGAATTGATTTGAGTGAAGGTCGGGTTGGTCCCGCAACTGAGACATCGAGAGTGAGCGCAGCGAATGGCCGGATTGGATTTTGTCGACTTGGCATGTTGCCAATATCGGGTTTGGTAATTTTTCGCTGCGCTGCGCTGCCGCAGAGCCTGTGGGTGTGGGCCGTGTGCCGAGGCCATGATCTACGCCACAACCGCATCAGGCCGGTTTGTCCGCACACCGACGTTTTAGCCGACAAAAATGCTGCGCCATGCACGAATGGCCGCAATGCGAAAGCTGCACCGCAGCGTTGTATGGAGCGGCCAAAGTCCGGTTAGGGCCGAGAGCGACTGTCGAGCCGGCCCCACCCAACGGCAGGTTTGTCCCGCAGTGCCGCCGCTCGCCTTCCGATTTCGCGTTGATTTCGTGTGCAGCCGCGG
>CAJQNG010000058.1 GCA_905479635.1 uncultured Boseongicola sp.
TTGTGCAACTAGAGCGTCGCTTATCTGATCGGCGAAGGCGCCGTTTGTGAACATCCGCTTTTTTCGCTGCAATGCAACAAGTGTAATGTGGTGCGGTCGGTGACTAAGGTGCCGTCACTCCCTTCCTATGGCGAAAAACGACGGTCGGCATTGTCCGGAGGCTGTGTGAAAACTCGGGATTCTTCACGATTTTGCGCCACTCGTTTTCGGGAGTTGCTAATTTGATGGTTCCGCTCGACCAGCGCGCACCTAAATCTGGCAATTTTTGGCATTTGTAAAAGCTCTCGATAGTTTTCACACAGCCTCTCCACACTGCAGACATACGTGATAGCCGCATCGAACGGCGGCTTTGCGCCGCAAACCGGACTCCCGTCAGAGCCTTTTTCAGCCGTTCTTTCGGTTCTGAAACGGAACACTAATACTTACCACTCCCTGCTGGTGCGCAGTTAGCTGAGCCTTACGGCTGTACCGCTTACGGCAACCATCATCATATTTACCGAGCTGCCTGTGGAAATCGAATGGTAGTCAATATCGACAGCAATCACTGCATCCGCGCCAAGTTCGGCAGCCTTAATCCGAAGGTCATCAAAAGCCGCCTCGCGTGCCTCATCGAGCGTCTTTTGTACTGCGCCACTTCGCCCTCCAAATATATCTCTCACATTGGCGAGGACATCTCGGAAGATGTTCATCCCAAGCACAACTTCCGTGGCCACAATGCCGAGGCGTTCAACTCTGCCGACAGTGGTCTCCGTGGTGAGTATCATTCCAGAAGCTGCCGCTTTTGTGCGTACTCTGGCTTCGGTTTCCGCGCGACGGACATCATCAGTCTTGGCAGCCTCTTTACGTTCCGCCTCTAGACGACACGAGGGGCACTTTCCGTCTTTAATCTCTAGAAAACCAAAGCCGGTCTTTTGGCAATTTGGACACTTCGCCATTTTCATACTCCTTCGACTTGGGGTTGTTTCGCAGTCTTTGCCGAACAAGGCTCGGTCGACTTCCTCTTCGTATATCCTGTCATTGCTACATTTCTGCGGCTCAAAGCCGATAACCACATTCAGCCAAGGATGAGGGTCTTTGACACATCAACTGACAGCTCACTGAGAGTTAACGGCGCAACGGGCGGGCGACCTCGCAGGCCCCGCTCAAGAGTTCCAGGTCGGCGCTGACAAACGGATTGCTTTCCTGTTCGGATGACTCGCGCGTTTGCTGCTGCGAGTTCTTTTGGGGTAACGGCGACGTTTGGCCCCACAACTGGCAAAACGTAAAACCGCCATTGTTCTGGGTCCGTGTGGTCAGCTACCGCAGGGTCTTCGACAGGGTGATAGCAAAGGACGAACACATCGCAGATGAAGAGGACAAGGGATTCATTGTTCTGGTGACGAAAGGCAACTGGTATCACCGCAAAGCACATGAATGGCGGCTGACAACAAAGCCGATGCAAACGACACGCGGCAAGCAGGTTGCAACCAATGATTGGTACTTCTGGAAGCCTCAACAATCGAAGCAAGGTGTGAAAACGGACGCATCTCTTAAAGCCAAGAGACTCTGTTTGCCCATGCCTGAAGGGCGTGCGGGGAATAGATGAGGAACTTCAGCCTATAAAAGGCGCCTTTTTCTCTCTTCGGTCGATATCGAGAAAGCGCTTTGCGCGCGTCTGCGTATCTGTCTGGTGCGGTTGCTTTTGAAGCACCTTTGACTGCTGATGAGGGCGCTCGGCAGTTTCAATCCGAACATACTGAACGGACTTCGCTGAGCTGCTAGGGACACGCTTTCGGTCTAAGATGTGCTTGGTCATAATAGCCTCCCTTCAACATTGTTATGATTGTATAATGTAGCTATTTACGCAGCCCGTGATTTACAAGGACGCTGAACCATCGGCTTCGGTCGTTTCACTCCAGAAAACACGGCGGTGGACGGGCTCAGATTGAAGCTTCGATGGGGGTGATCCAAATCCCTTAAGCTATCCGGGCGACAACCGTCACGCGAGCTTCACGCACTTATCCCCAATTCAAAGATTTGGGTGGGAGCCTCTTAGTCTGAAAACATCGCTTTGACTTTGGACATGTCATAAGTGTGCTCAGTTAAAATTTCGGGGTCCCACTCGCTTCTTTCAGCCTCGAAAAAGTCGCCGCCATAGACGTGAATTGCGCCTGTCAGTTTCGGGATGGGATTGGTGACCGAGTGAATAATGTCCTTACCGAGAGGAGCAAATTCGCCTGTTGATAGCGCACGGGCCCCGGCCGCTTCAATTCGGCCATCCGGGTCGTCCTTTACTCGACGCCAGAATATATTGTCCTCTCTGCCGCCATAAATCCCAATCACTGCCCACATTTCGTGGTTGTGGGGCATAATAGTCATTCCAGGCTTCCAGATTACATTTACAATTGTCAAATCCGCTGACTGGTAGATTGGAATAATGCCGCTTTCAGTTGGTTCACCAAGTGCAGATACCACGGCTGAAGTATCACTCATTGCTCTGCCGATGACTTCGGCAACGGCTTTGTGCGAAGCGTCCTTGTCGATAGCAGTTCGGCAGTCTGCAACGAAGTCCCCAATGTCCCACATTCGAATCTCCAATCGTTCATTTTGCGTCCCCTACGTAGCATGAAATCCATCGAATCTCAAAAGCCAGTGAATGAGTCGGCATGTTGAGTTGATGCCTTCGGATGCTTGTGGGGCTCCCTTGCAAAAACAGAACGCGGTTCTGAAACGGAACCGTCAGCCCCGTCCATGGTTCCGAACCAGAACCCAAGGGCCTCTCATGGTTCCGAATTGGTCCCCGTCAGACCCGTTTTCGAGCGGTCCTTCGGTTCTGAAATGGAACACTAATACTAACCACTCCCTGTTAGGAGCAGGTACGGTATCAAACCTGAAGACAGTGCAAGCGTTCACCAGCGAGCAATTCCTTAATGCGTGGAAGAAAGCCGGGCGGATAATGGCAAAATTTAAACCGGCGGGCTAGCAACGGTCTCAGCCGCTCTGCCAGCCCCGGTGTAAGAGGCTGGCATAGTCCTTAGCCAACTAGAAGGTTATCGACTGCTTCCTCAGGGAGGCCCAGAATTGCTGCTGCCTCGCGAAGCATCCACGTACCGCCTGGTAGTTTTGCGACCACCTCTCGGTCTCCCCACGTTTCCCTGGTCCAAGAAACTCGCTCTTCCGGGATGAGGTCTTCTGAGCGGCCCTTACGGCCTCTTTTGTCTGCCATAACGGTTCAATAGCACGTTTGGGTTTGGTAGAACAAAGAGAAAACACATCTTGCGATAGGTGTACTCATGGCAGTGCAAAAACGAACACAAAAGAGGCTATTGCCGTGAAGAAGTCGCATACGGCTCTCACGGATGCAGAAGCGGTTGATAGGCTGGCCGCGAAGGTCTCAAGGCGCACACCTGGTCCGAAGCTGAAGATGGACTTCGACGAGGACACAAGACATCTGACCGTCGAATTTGACCACGACGACAAGGCCGCCGGTATTGCCCGGTCAATGGTTGAGCTGGGTACGAGCGACGGTCGCGTGTTCGATGGCTTTCTCAGCCAATTGTCCGCGCTTGGCGAGTCTGGTCATTCTATTTCTGAACGGGCGACAAACTTTGCACTTGGCGTGGTTGCTTCGATTGAACCGCGCGATGAGGTGGAAGCGATGCTGGCGGCACAAATGGCTGTGACACACCAAGCCTCGATGATGATGGGGCGACGGCTCAATCACGTCACCACCATTCCCCAGCAAGATGCGGCGGGGCGCCGCGTTCAATAAGTTGGCACGAACCTACACAACGCAGATGGATGCTCTGAAGCGATACCGGGCGAAGGCGCAGCAAACCGTTCGGGTCGAGCGGGTCACAGTCCGCGAAGGCGGTCAGGCGATTGTTGGTTCGGTAAGCCATGAGGGGGGCGGCAATGCCAAATAGTAACGATAAAAGCCCCACTCAGCGCCTCAGAAACGCACCCAGGTGCCAGGCAACGGCTAAGGGGACTGGAAAGCGCTGCAAGTGCACAGCGGTGCGTGGCTGGCGTGTATGCCAGGTTCACGGCGATGGAGGCGGACATAGACCGGGCCCTAGCCATCCTCGGTGGGTGCATGGTGGCAGGTCTCGAGACGTTACCGAGGCGCGGCTGCTGGCCAATTTGTTGGCGCGCGGATTAAACTCGCCGTTCGTGATAGGCGGGCAAATTGCATAGGTGCAGCGAATGGCGGCATTCAAGCTCATTGCTGCCGTTGGTGCAACTGCATTGAATGATTTCTTTGAGCCCACAGCAGACAAGCTCTTGGGCTGTTGTTCGCAGATGCAGAAAGGAAATCACATTGTTCAGTGCTGCATCGCAGCTAAAAAAGCGGTCGATTGCAGTCCCCGCAGCGAGTTCCGAAGAGCCTATGACCGAGTTGCGGACAAATCTGCCCTACCTCAGTCCAAGTTTCCCGTTCAACTTGCGTTTGCAGCTACCCATTTCAGTAGAGCCGGTTTTTGCCATCCTCAACAACGATGTTATCCATCTCTTGGATGGTTACGGACAGCTTTCCATGCGCGACCATCATCTCGGCAAGGCTGGGAACGTCAGATGTGTTTGGCCAGCCGCCCGCTTGCCAAACCTTCCCTCTAACGAATGCCTTTGGGCAATGACAAAGAACTCTCTCCACCTCGATCAACAAAACAAGTTCGGCGGGGCGCCCATTGACAGCGAGCGTCTCTCCAAGAGCGGCATCCTGAACGACAGCCCCTTTCCCGCTAACCCGCAGTGTGTCTCGGTGCCCGGGTATGATGAACAAAACCCCAACGTTCGGGTTCGCAAAGATATTTTCAAAGGTATCCATGCGCCCGTTTCCCGGGCGGTCGGGTATTGCTAGGAGTTCGGGCCCTAAGACTTTTGCAAACCCCGGTGGATCACCACGCGGAGTGACATCCTGAATTCCGTCCACTCGGGTGGAAGACAAGATTGCCAGAGACGAAGCAGCGATAAACTTGCCGGACAGATCATCCATGTGATCAATAATTTTGTCCGTGACAAAGTGCGAAGGCAAGTCTGCGATTTCGCGCAGGTCCGACGTCGATTTGATGTGCTTGTCTACGGACAGCCCATACACAGATTCCATTCAATTACCTTCCCATAGCTCATTGATCACCTATAGCACGCTCCTCTGTGCGGTGTCCGCCTTGGGCTCGGTGCCGTCATTCCGCACCTGTGCGTACAACGGCCGCTTAAGATTAACGAAAGTCGCGGTTTTGGTTCATTCAGTTGATATGACTACAACATCTTGGGCTATCGAACGGCTGCTTATGATGCGACGCACATAGCTGAGGATGCTGCATCGCAGCGGTCCGGTTCGAGCCCAGAGTAGACCAACGCGTAGGAAGTTTGTAGGCTCCCCTAATTCGCGACAATGAAGGACACGGAACCATGTCCACTCCCAAAAAAAGACTGAATGAACTGGGGCTTAAGTTGCCTGCGCCCACCAAGGTTCCCGAAGGGCTGCATTTACCGTTCTCTTTTGTGAATGTCAGAGGCGACAGGGTGATATTCTCCGGCCACCCCAAGAATGCGGCAGACGGGAGCATCGCTGGACCGTTCGGAGTGCTGGGCACAGATTTATCAACGAAACAGGGATATGCAGAAGCCCGCGAGGTGGCGCTCTCAGTGCTGGCGAACCTAGAGGCTGAGATCGGGAACTTGTCCAGAATCGTCGGCTGGTCTCGCGTGTTCGGGATGGTGACGTCCGCGCCCGGCTATACCGAACAACATCTTGTCGTGAATGGATTTAGCGATCTCATCATCGATGTCTTCGGTCCGACCATAGGTCGGCATGCGCGATCCGCGATTGGAGTGCCAGGATTGCCGCTTGGCTTTGCCATGGAGATTGAAGGAGAGGTGTTGATCTCGCCTTGATAGACTATGCTTGATTCGTCCCGCAGAGCTGACGTTGGCGCAAGCCGCAGCGGACGGCCGCTTCGAGCCCAATGCAGAAGCGACACGTCCGAAGCAGGCGCTGGTTTCTGTCAGCGCACCGTTGGCCGCTGTGGCAGACGGGCTTTCGACAGCCTGTTGTTTGCTGGACCCGCGCATGGCATATAACGCTGTCGCCTCGTTTGCCGGTGCTGCACTTGAACTTATCATCTGAAGAATAGGAATCCACTATGAAAACCGCTAGAACTGCCGTGATAGCCGTCTTGTTGACTACCCTAGCCGCACCTGCCTTCGCGGAAGGCGATGCCGCCAAAGGGAAAAAGGTTTTCAATAAATGCAAAGCCTGTCATGCGGTCGGTGAAGGCGCAAAAAATAAAGTTGGTCCGGTGCTAACCGGTATCGTCGACAGCCCGGCTGGGCAGAGCCCAGATTTCAAGTACTCGGCAACACTGATTGAGGCTGCCGAAGCCGGATTGGTCTGGGACACAGAGTCTCTGTCTGCGTTCTTGACGAAACCCAAGGATTTCATGGACGGTACAAAAATGTCCTTTGCTGGGTTGCGCAAGGAATCGGACATCGAAAACATCATTGCCTATCTGAAATCGGCTGAATAACCATCTGTTGGGCGCGGCCAGAATCGAGTCTTGCTGGGCGGATTCGTAACTTCGTTAACTCAGATGAACCGATATGTCGGCGTTATTCCAAATCAAGAAACTTGGCGGAAATCGGTTACGGCTCTCTGCCGCAATCGGCGCCCGTTAGGGACGGATGACTAGATCATCGCTGCCCCCCAACGACACAGAGAGTCTAATCCGTCTCGTTCTCCTTAAGATGGCGAAACCACTGCAATCCTATCAAGAACCCGACCCTTTAATTTGATCGGCCCTATAACCCATGCTTTGTCCCGCGGTTCCGCCATTCTGACCATCAATTTCGCCGCACCACGCTTGAATGGCCGCAATTTTTTTGCTGCATCGCGATGCAATAACAGCGCGGGTCGTACATGACCTGACACACAACATTTTTGGCCCCAGTCGCAAAGCGCCGAAACCAGCCGTGGGTGCGTTTCCAGCGAATTGCTGTAAAGTCCCGCAGAGCAGACATTGGTTCATCTTGCAGCGAATGACGGCTCTGAGCCCAGAGCCGTCGTCTGTTTTGAGCACAGGATCCATCGCAAAGGGCGTATTAGGCAATCAGCTTTGATCTTGCATCCAGCGTATTGATCTTCTCTCTTGGATCGACGCCAGGACCGCGATGAAGACATAAATCGGGACGAGCGTTCGCCATTGGAGAGAGTATGTCTGTGATGCCACCTGACCGTCCACTTCTTGCGGCAGCCTTCATGATTTGCGCGATGGCCATCATCGGCGTAATCGACAACTTCATCGCGCCGTTGTCGCGCCATGTTGGGTTGTGGCAGTTCCACCTAATGCGGGCTTCGATTGCCTGGCCGATGGTGGCCGTTCTCCCGTTACTTGGCCTTGGCGGGTTGATGCCGATCCAGTTTTGGGCTGTGGCGCTGCGCAGCCTGCTGGTGGGCATCTCGATGCTGTTCTACTTCTCGGCGCTGGCGACGATGCCGATTGCGCAGGCGTTGGCTGGGCTTTTCACATCGCCGGTCTTCATTCTGCTGATTTCGGCAGGTTTGATGGGACAGCGAATTGGCCTCTGGCGTATCCTTGCGGTCGCGGTCGGGTTCTTTGGGATCATTCTTGTGCTGCAACCGAATCCTTCAAATTTCGACCTGAAAGTATTGATCCCTGTCTGCGCGGGGTTCTTCTATGCGCTGAGCGCAATCGCCACGCGCAGTCTGTGCGCCGGTGAGAGCACCGTGTCGCTGCTGGCCGGGATGTGGATCACGTTGGGCATTATGGGCGCCGTGGGTACTGCAACATTGATGATCTGGCCGATGTGGCAGCCGGGAGAAGAAGCGCAGTTCGTTACCCGGCCATGGGTATGGCCCATGTGGGATGCTCTGCCGCTAATCCTGCTGCAGGCGATCGGATCGGTTTGTGGTGTGTTCATGATCATCAAGGCTTACCAGTTAGGTGAGCCGTCCTATGTCTCGGTTTTCGAGTATTCTGTAATGATCTTTGGCCCATTCTTTGCATGGCTCGCGTTCGGTCAGCCGGTTGGGGGCTGGCAGGTGCTAGGCATTGTTTTCATTGCTTCGGCGGGGATCATCATCGCTCTTCGGACGCGTTAATTTCTGGAGTGAAGAACCCGCATGACAGCACTCGTTCATTGGGCCGCTCGAAAACCTAATCGAGACTTTACACAATCTCCGCATAGCGGCCGTTCAGGCAGACTGCAGCGAACGGCGGCTTCGAGCCCATAGTGACAAGCCCAACTGCCAAGGCTACCGTTCGCTTTTCCACTTGGAGGCGGCACGATGGGTAGCATGAAGGCGGTCGTAATTCGGGAGCCGGGCGGACC
>CAJQNG010000059.1 GCA_905479635.1 uncultured Boseongicola sp.
AAAATTTGTGTTGTCCCAGCCACGCGCAGGGTTGGTCGCTGGCGGCTTTCGCAACTTTGATCAGGGCGAGGGGTCATAGCTTGGGCGTAGGATCGGATCAGGCAGGTCGCACAGTGTGGCGTTGGATAATTTCATCGCGCGGGTTTTCGGTCTGACGATGACGCGACGCCAAAGCCACATGCCGCGTAGTATCTTGAAACCGCTTTGCACACATGAGTGTCCAGAAGCGTGCGGATGTCGCCGGAGGTTTCGTCAAATTCAAGTCCGCCGAAGACCTGCGTGACAAGCCCATTGGGGACGTTTGCTGCGACGAGATTGTTGAGAAGCCGATCAACGGCGTCGCGCACGGGCGCTTCTTGCCAATAATAACGAATCCGATCGCTAAAGCTGAAATGACGTTGCAACGCGATGTCCGCTGGTGTTCCAGCATAGTAGCCGTCCCAGTGCGCGGGCGCATTGTCCATTGCTTCGTCGAGCACGCCGATGATCCCAGATACCGTCTTTGGACAAACCCTGTCCTCGATTGCAGCCAATGCAAAAACCGCCTCGCGAAACCGGAAAGTCAGTTCCGGTCCGACCTTGAGGAAGAAGACGTGACGCTCGACAAGTTGGGCGAGGCTGGATGTGGGCTGATAATCTGTTGAATGACCTTCGAAGGTCAAACGCGGGTGCCGGTCAATCGCTGCGACAAGGTCAACTGCCGCGGCAGGATCGAACTGATGAACAGAGCTGTGGCTGAAATCTACCCCGGGCTGCGTCACAACTGAGACGACGCGCTCCCACGCTCCTTCTAAGCCCTCTTTGCGGAAGGCGGCTTCATGCGTTTGGACGGTTTCATCCAACCGTTCTGGTGTCGTGATTTGGAGATCCTGCATATCGTCGGTCTCGCCCCCAGGTACGGGAACTTCGGATCCGATAACGTAGATCAATTTTGACGGATCTGGCGCATAGTCTTCCGCAATTCTGCACAGGTGCGCGGCTCTTTGCGCGATGTCCGAAAAGCTCGGGCGCGGTTCGCCGTCGCAGGCCATACTTGCGTCTAGATGTATCTTCTGAAAACCCGCTTCGACATAGCTGCGCACCAACATCTCGGCTTTGCGCATCGCGGCGGCGACCGGTTCATCACGCCAGGGGTTCGGGCCAAGGTGATCGCCGCCCAAAAGCAATTGATCCGTCTTGACCCCAGCATGGCTTGCCATCCGCGCGACCCAAGACGCAAAGTCGGCGGGTTTCATGCCGGTATATCCACCCTCCTGATTGACCTGATTACAGGTGGCCTCAATCAGAACGGGCAGCTCATTTTCGGCCGCGAAACCGAGCGTCGCCTCCAAGACGTGCTGATTTGCGGTGCAGAAGCTCGGCAAGCCGATACTCTCTCCGTTCCTATTGCGTTCAATAAGCTCGTGGACATTCATGCGCTCAACTCCCAGCGATGTTTCGTTGGTCTTTGTGTTCTTTGACGAAACGAACAAGCGTCTCGAGGCTCGACGCGCCTTCCATAGGACCACGATGCTGAACGGCACACGCACCGGCTGCTGAGGCAAGGGAAACGGCTTTGTCGATGTCCAACCCTTCAAGCCAAAGCGCAATGAACGCGCCGCCAAAACAATCGCCTGCGCCGGTTGGGTCGATTTCAGTCACCGAATAAGCGGGGACGAAACGGTCGCCGCTCGCGTCATAAATGCGGACGCCGCCCGACCCCATTTTGTGAACAACATATTGAAGCCCAAGCGCCAGAAGCTCTTTCGCGGCAATCGCTGGATCGGTCGCGTCGGTGAGGAGCGTTAGTTCTTCCCCGCTTGGAAGGAACACATCCGTAAGGGACAGGACATCGGCCATGGCATCCCGTAGTCCGGGCGCGTTCAGAATTTCTTTTCTCAAGTTTGGGTCGAAGGAAATTGTCCCGCCATTGGTTTTGACTTTGCGGGCGGCCTCAAGATTCAGCGCCACAAATTCGGAGCTGGATAGCGAAGACCCCATCACGTGGAGGTGATCTGCGGCATCGAGAACCTGCGCCACCTCGGGCGTTCTTGGGATCGTCCCGCAAGCACTGTGTTTTATGTTGTAAACAAAATCGCGGGACCCATCCGCATGATACCGCACGAAGGCGCTACCTGTGGGGCGATCAGGGTCAATTGAGACCCCTGATATGTCCACACCATCCATAGAAAGCCGCTTGAGATTGATTATGCCAAAGTCATCATCTCCAACTGCCGAGACAATGCCGCAAGGTTGACCGAGTCTCGCGACCTGATCGATGAAAATTGCGGGTGCACCGGACGGGAAAGGGCCGGTAAGCCCAATTGCTTCAAGAAAACCATCGCCGGTGCTGTCGGCCATGATTTCAACCAAAACTTCGCCAATAACCACGACTTTCTTCATGCGGTTTGCCTCTGGCAGGTACCCTTTGAATGTGCACGTCGCACGCGCGGGCACGTCAGCTCATCCATTGGCCACCGTCCACGTTGTAGCACTGCGAGACGATGTAATTGGCATCATCTGAAGCGAGGAACACGGCCATCCCGGTCAGGTCGTCTGGTGTCGCGAAACGGCCAAAAGGCACGCTTGCTGCGACCTCAGCTTTCTTCTGTCCAGGCTTCTTATTCTCCAACTTGGCGAACATCGCATCAACATGGGTCCAATGTTCACCGTCAACGACGCCGGGGGCAATTGCGTTCACATTGATACCATGCCCGATGAGGTTCAGACCTGCGGATTGGGTCAGTGAAATCACGGCAGCTTTGGTCGAGCAGTAAACCGCCACAAGTGACTCGCCGCGCCGACCGGCCTGTGAAGCCATATTGATAATTTTCCCACCTTTACCCCGCGCCATCATGTGGCGGGCGACCGCCTGCATCGTGAACATCGTACCCGCAACATTCACGGCGTAGAGCCGATCAAAACTGACGCGTGTGATGTCAGCGATTGGGGCCGCATCGAAAAGCGCTGCATTGTTGATGAGAATGTCGACACCGCCAAAGGCGTCCACTGCACCGGTTACGCAAGCGTCGATGCTATTCTGATCGGTCACATCAATGTGCAGCGCGATTGCCGCGTCTCCGATTTCAGACACTGTTTTTTGTGCGGCATCAAGATCAATATCGGTTATGGCGACCCGGGCGCCTTCCCGAACAAAGCGCTCAGCGAAGCCACGGCCAATGCCGCGCGCCGAGCCGGTAATGAGTGCGGTCTTTCCCGCAAGTCGTTGTGTGTTGGTCATTGGTATTCAAATTCGTCCCTTGGGGGTGTTATCGCGTGGTGTATCCGCCGTCGATCACCAGAATGTCGCC
>CAJQNG010000060.1 GCA_905479635.1 uncultured Boseongicola sp.
CAATCTCCCCTTCGACATCCAATACCTCGAGCGCCTCGCAGATGTGGCCATCGGCACCGGCCTGAACCTCCAGCCGGGCCAGCAACTGGTCCTCACCGGGTCCGCCGAAACGCTTCCCCTGCTGCGCCGCATCGCAGTCGCCGCATATAAGGCAGGCGCCAGCGTTGTGACCCCGATCTTGTCAGACGAGGCAATCACCCGCGCGCGGTACATGCACGCCGCAGACAACAGCTTTGATGCCGCCCCCGACTGGCTCTTCGCTGGCATGGGACAAGCCTATGAAGCCAACGCCGCCCGCCTCCATGTCTCGTCCGAAAATCCCATGGCACTCTCGGACATGGACGCAGA
Organism: uncultured Boseongicola sp.; assembly: GCA_905479635.1. Classification (GTDB taxonomy): domain Bacteria; phylum Pseudomonadota; class Alphaproteobacteria; order Rhodobacterales; family Rhodobacteraceae; genus Boseongicola. The sequence goes on from CAJQNG010000060.1 coordinate 349, forward strand.
CAAAGTAGGCCGCGCGTCCAAAGCGAACGCCATCGCCTATAAACCTGCGCTCGAGAAAATCTCCAGCTTCGCAATCAACTGGTCGATCATCTCCTATCCAGGCCGTGCCTGGGCGCAACTCGTCTTCCCCGAAATGAGCGCAGACGATGCCCAGGCCGCCCTCGCCAAAGCTATTTTTGCAGCTTCGCGCGTCGACTGTGACGATCCTGTCGCCGCCTGGGATCAGCACAACATCGACCTTGCAACCCGGCGCGACTGGCTGAACGATCAACGCTTAGACGCCCTCCACTTCAAAGGCTCTGGCACAGACCTCACTGTGGGCCTTGCTGACGGCCACCTTTGGTCCGGCGGCGCGGCAGAAGCCAAAAACGGTATCACCTGCAATCCCAATATCCCCACCGAAGAAGTCTTCACCACACCGCATGCAGCGCGCGTCAACGGCACGGCCCGCGCCTCAAAGCCGCTCAGCCACCAAGGCAGCCTGATCGAAAATATCGAAGTCCACTTTGAAAATGGCCGCATCGTCAAAGCCAGTGCCACACGCGGCGAAGAAGTGTTCCAGAAACTTATCGAAACTGACGAAGGCGCTTCGCGGTTGGGCGAAGTCGCCCTCGTCCCCCACGCCTCCCCGATCTCGGAAAGCGGCCTACTTTTCTACAACACTCTCTACGACGAAAACGCCGCCTGCCATATCGCCTTGGGGCAATGCTACAAAGACTGCCTCGTGGATGCGGACGATATCTCAGACAAAGATCTCAAAGCCCGTGGCGGCAATTCAAGCCTCATCCACGTCGACTGGATGATCGGCGGCGCCGAAACCGAAATTACCGGTATCACTCAAAACGGCGAACGCGTCCCGGTGTTCCGGGGTGGTAACTGGGCTAACTGATCTCAGACAAGCAAACGCCAAATCATCTTTTGATCAGGAAAATCCCGGGGTAAGGTCCAAAGGACCAACGGGCAGCGCCCCTAAAACGGAACGTCGTCTCCAGCGGAGGCGGCGGCGGTAATATAATTCGCGACGACCTTCTTGTCGCCCGCCTTGTCGAACGCGATATCCAGTTTGTCGCCCTCAATCGCCGTAACAGCCCCGTATCCAAATTTCTGATGAAAGACCCGATCGCCGACGGCAAACGTCGAGACCGCGCTCATGTCGATCACCATATTGCGCGCTTCTGACGGCTGCGACATACCACGATGCTGGCTGCGTTTTTGCAGCCGCTTCCACCCCGGGGAATTGTACCCATCCGCCTCCGCCGCCGTTTCCTGCAAATTACTTTGCACCGGCTCGCCCATGCCCGCCGCCGCCGCGCCAAATCCACCGCCATAAAGCCCCGGCGGCGTCAAAACCTCCACATGCTCCGCCGGCAATTCATCGATAAACCGCGACGGCATCTGGCTTTGCCACTGCCCATACACCAGCCGGTTTCCTGCAAAACTAATCGTCGCCAGCTCCTCGGCCCGCGTGATCCCCACATAGGCCAGCCGCCGCTCCTCCTCGAGACCCTTCAGCCCCGTTTCGTCCATCGAGCGCTGCGAGGGAAACAACCCTTCTTCCCAGCCCGGCAGGAAAACGGCGGGAAACTCCAAGCCCTTGGAGCCATGCAAAGTCATGATCGAGACCTTTTCCTCGTCCTGATCGCTTTCATTATCCATGATCAACGAGACGTGCTCTAGAAACCCTTGTAAATTCTCAAAGTTTTCAAGGGCTTTCACAAGCTCCTTAAGGTTCTCTAACCTTCCAGGAGCCTCCGGCGTCTTCTCGTTCTGCCAATGCTGGGTATAGCCGCTTTCATCCAACGCCTGTTCAGCAATCTCGATGTGACTGACGCCTGCCCGCACCATTCCGTGCCAACGCTCAAGCCCCAGAACCAGCTTCTCAAGTTCCTTCGCGCCCTTGCCCGTCAGCCCCTTAGCATTCAGCAAAATCTTCGCGCCCTCGACCAGTGAAACCCCGTTGGAACGCGCCGCCATCTGAATTTTTTGTTGTGCCTTGTCGCCCAGTCCGCGTTTAGGCGTGTTCACAATCCGCTCAAACGCCAAATCGTTCTCCGGGGACACCGCCAGCCGGAAATAGGCCATGGCATCGCGGATTTCCATCCGCTCATAAAACCGCGGCCCCCCGATCACACGATACGGCAATCCAATCGTCAGAAACCGATCTTCAAAAGCGCGCATCTGATGCGACGCCCGCACCAAAATCGCCACCGATTCCAAGCCAAACGGATGCAGTCCCCGCGTCCCGCGCTGTAGGGATTCAATTTCTTCACCAATCCAGCGCGCTTCCTCATCGCCGTCCCAATGCCCGATCAAACGAACCTTCTCGCCCTCCTCGACATTGGTAAACAGCGTCTTCCCAAGTCGTCGCTCATTGCCCGCAATCACACCGGACGCCGCCGCCAGAATATGCGGTGTGGATCGATAGTTTTGCTCCAGACGCACCACTTTCGCGCCCGGGAAATCCTTTTCAAACCGCAGGATGTTGCCCACTTCGGCTCCGCGCCAACCATAGATCGACTGATCGTCATCGCCCACACAGCAGATGTTTTTGTGCCCCTGCGCCAACAGACGCAGCCACAGATATTGTGCCACGTTCGTATCCTGATACTCGTCCACTAGAATATATTTGAACCACTGCTGATACTGCGCCAAAACATCGTCGTGGTTCTGGAAAATCCACACCACATGCAAAAGCAAATCGCCGAAATCCGCGGCGTTCAGGGTCTTCAAGCGTTCCTGATATTGCTCATAAATCTCAACGCCTTGGTTGTTAAACGCCCCGTGTTCTGCTGCAGGTATCTTGTCCGGCGTCCACGCTCGGTTTTTCCAGCCATCAATCACATGCGCCAACTGCCGCGCAGGCCAGCGCTTTTCATCAATCCCTGCCGCCACGACCAACTGCTTAAGCAACCTGATCTGATCGTCCGTATCCAGAATGGTGAAGTTTGACTTCAACCCGACCAACTCAGCATGCCGGCGCAAAAGCTTCACGCAAATCGCATGAAACGTCCCCAACCACGGCACGCCTTCAACCGCCTGACCCAAAAGCCGCGCCACGCGGTTTTTCATCTCGCGTGCGGCTTTATTGGTAAACGTCACGGACAAAATCTCATTCGGCCGTGCACGGCCTGTCGACAACAAATGCACAACCCGCGCGGTCAAAGCCTTGGTTTTACCAGTGCCGGCACCGGCAAGCATCAAGACCGGCCCGTCAAGCGCCTCAACTGCCTCACGCTGCGCAGCGTTAAGCTCGTCTAAATAGGGCGCGCCGCGCGCCGCCACCGCCTGCTGTGACAGGGGGATACGATCGGGGAAGTCGGAGTCATCTGCGAAACTGTTCATGGGCACGAAACTAACCCCTGACACTCAAAAGTAAAAGACTTGTTCGCATTATGTTCTTCATTCACCCGCGCCCACATTTCCCGCCTGACGCACGCCGCAAGAACACGCGGTACTTGCGTCACGCTCTATGCCGTCTCACTCTTGCTCTTTGCCGGGGGCATGATCCCCCTCGGTGCCCTCATCGCCGAATGCCTTCTGATCTGACACGCATGCCTCGTATTGTGCACGCCGCTCCTTGATCTATAACCGATCGTATGAGTCTCGATATCCGCTACCCCGCCATATCCGATCTGCGCGAAGGTGCTCGCCAACGCGTGCCACATTTCGTGTTTGAATACCTCGACAGCGCCACCGGC
>CAJQNG010000061.1 GCA_905479635.1 uncultured Boseongicola sp.
CGAGAAGAGGCAGTCGATGAAATCAGTATTTAGGGCGCGCCCCGGCATAGCCTGGCGGAGCCGTCACCCTATTTCAGCGACCGTCACTGATCGTTCGTTTCACCACGATTGCTTCCAGCCGGATTGAAACAGCCGATGAGATCACGCATCAGATGAAACAGGTTCTCCAGCTTGCTTGGCAAGACAGGCTCGTTGTCACCCCGGATTGCGATCTTGGGTTTCTTGGGCCCAACCAGCAACGGCAAAGCTTCGTGCCCTTGCGCCGTGCCGTCAGGAAAGCCTGACCGCACGGCGCAAGCGTGGCTTCCCTGCCGCGCATCGGATCCGGTCGCTTTCGGGCTCTTGAGCGAGACCTTTCCAACTGGCAATGTACATGAAACATAAACTGAGGCACCGGGATAACCCGGGCCCGAGGCAACGAGTGAGGCATCAGCCATGAGCGACCCGGCACCCCTGGCCGAGGATTTACGTGCGCGTATCCTGAACGAACCCGATATGATCCTAAGCGATCCTGCCGTTATGCGTGCTTTGATTACAGCGAACGAGCAGGCGATGGGCGCGAATATCGTGGACCTGCGCGGGGTCGCGATGGAGCGGCTTGAAGATCGGCTGACCCGTCTCGAGGACACGCATAATTCCGTGATTGCAGCGGCTTACGAGAATCTCGCGGGGACCAATCAAATCCATCGCGCTATTCTTGCTTTTCTTGAGCCGCTTGAATTTGAGGCGTTTATCCGCTGCTTGGGCGAAGATGTCACTGACATCTTGCGCGTCGGTAAAGTGAGGCTCTTGCTGGAAAGTCACGAAAGCGCAATGGACCCGACACTGGTCGAGATCAGTGACGTCCTTTCGATCGCTGAACCTGGCTTTTGCGAAGATTATGCAGGGCACGGGAAAGCCCCGCGTCAGGTGACCTTGCGTGGTGTGACGCCGGGCGAGGGGACAATTTACGGCGCCTCTAACGCCTGGGTGAAATCCGAGGCCTGTATCCTTCTCGACTTTGGCGAGCAGCGACTGCCAGGCATGCTGGCCTTTGCGTCAGACGATCCACATCAGTTCTCGGCCAATCACGGCACCGATCTTTTGAGTTTTATGGGCAGTGTTTTTGAACGCGCGATGCGGCGCTGGCTGGGGTGATATCTTCAGGGCTCAGGGAGGCGCTTCAACGCTGGCTCGCCGAGCTTTCGGCCGTCGGAGGCCGAGCGCCAAAGACGGTTAATGCCTACAGGACCGACGTCTCGGGTTTCCTAGCGTTTCTTCAGGCGCACCTCGGCGACGCCGCTGGAATAGTGGTTTTGGGGAAGCTGGCGACACGGGATATGAGAGCCTGGATGGCGCACGAACGTGGACGTGGGGTCAGTGCACGGTCTCTGGCCCGGTCTCTGTCAGCAGTGAAAAACTTCGTCGGTTGGGTGGCCGAGCGGGAGGGTTTCGATCCGAGCACGGTTCTAATGACACGCTCGCCTCGGTTTCAGAACAAGCTCCCGCGCCCGTTGGATGTCTCTGCTGCACGCGCAATGATTGATACTGTCGAATTGCAGGCGACCACCGATTGGGTTGCGCGGCGCGACGCGGCCGTCGTGACGCTGCTTTATGGGTGCGGATTGCGGATTTCGTAAGCTTTGGCGCTGACCGGAGATGCTCTGCCACTGGGCGATGTAATGAGGATTGTCGGCAAGGGTGGCAAGGAGCGTATCGTGCCCGTGATCCCGGCGGCGCGTCGGACCATCGATATCTATGCTGAATCTTGTCCGTTTGATCTCGACGGGGCTGTCCCGCTGTTTCGAGGCGTTCGAGGTGGCACTCTCAACCCGCGTTTGGTCCAGAAAGTGATGGAAAAAGCGCGCGCGCAACTTGGTTTGCCAGCAACGGCAACACCCCATGCAATGCGCCACAGCTTTGCGACACATTTGCTGAACGCCGGTGGTGATTTGCGCTCGATCCAAGAGCTTTTGGGTCACGCGTCGCTGTCGACGACTCAAGCCTACACAGCGGTTGATGCGGCGCGCCTTATGGAAGTCTACAAAGCCGCCCACCCAAGAGCACAATGAGCGAAATGCGAAATACAGAGATTTGCTGGTGTTCCAAAGGCATTTCCGGCATGAGAGCCGAATGAATATCCAGACCAAAGCCTATCTTGTTCACCTTCTGACGGCCACCGGCGCAGTGCTGGCGATGTTGGCGATGCTCGAAGCAGTTCAAGAGGACTGGGCGATGATGTTCTTTTGGCTAGTGGTTGCCTTCGGCGTTGACGGGATCGACGGGCCTTTGGCGCGGGCGACCAATATAAAGGTCAACGCTCCCCGGATCGATGGCGTCTTGTTGGACCTGATCATCGACTATCTGACCTATGTCTTTATTCCAGCGTTTGCGCTCTTTACGTCGGGGTTGCTGCCGGGGTGGACCGGGTGGTTTGCGATCATAGTGATCACCTTCACATCGGCGCTTTATTTCTCAGACACACGCATGAAAACAGCGGATTACTCGTTTGCTGGCTTCCCGGGCTGTTGGAACATGGTGGTTTTGGTGTTGTTTGCCGTGCAACCAAACTTCTGGGTAAGTCTTGGGATCGTTGTGCTTTTGGCAGTTGCGATGTTTGTCCCTCTCAAATTCGTCCACCCGGTTCGCACCGAGCGCTGGAGGATGATCACCTTGCCGATGGCGCTTGGATGGACCTTTTTCGCGGGTTGGGCTGCGTGGGTTTCTTTCAACTCTGACAGTTGGGCGCTTTGGGGGCTGGTGGTGACGTCGCTTTGGCTGACGTTTGCGGGTGTGGCGCAGCAAGCGATCTACCGTGAAAAAATCTAAAGCCTTGTGGCTGCAACCCCGGTGACAATGGCCGCAGCTGCCGCGGCCTTGAGACGGTCCACACGCTCTCCAAACAAAAGCCAGCCGATCAAAATTGCAAACAAGATCGAGGTTTCCCGAAGGGCCGCGACAAGGGCAATTGGGGCGATGGTCATCGCCCAAACTGCAATCGCATAGGCCCCGTACGATCCGGCAGCCGCAATGCCGCCGATGATCCAAGCTCGGATAGGCGCGCGGATTATGCCTGTGCCGCGCAAAACCATAAGCACTGGGGAAAACAGCAAAGCATCCAGAAGAAAAAGCCACGCCACATATTGCACCGCATCCCCCGAAGCGCGTGCGCCTATGCCGTCGACAATCGAGTAACCCGCAGTTGCAACAGCTGAACCAAGTGCGAAAGGCACCAACTTGCGGGACTCGCCTGATAGGAAAGCCCCGCGGCTCATCATGGATATGCCAAGCCCAAGCACGAGGATTCCCGCGACTTCGGTGGTGGTAAGTTGATCCGCCAGGAACAAAACGCTGATCGCTAGGACGATCATCGGGGCGGTGCCGCGTGCAATAGGGTAGACGCGGCTTAGGTCGCCTTGCTCATAGGCATAGGCGAGGAAGATTTTGTAGGCTGCGTGGAGCACGCCGGAGGCCGCCAACCAGGGCCAAACGCTTGCGTCCGGCCATTCCCGCGTAAGCGCTATGACCAGACCCGCACCGCCTTGTAGCAAAGTCATAATCAGCATGGCGGTCACTTTGGACTCGCCAAACTTGATGAGGCCATTCCAAGACGCGTGAAGCAGTGCAGCACCCAGTACCGCAAGAAAAACCGTCAGCGACATGACTTATCGCGCTCCCTATGACCGGCATAGGTCTACGCCCTAGCCGCCGCAAGTAATCATAACGTGACGCATGGCTACCTGTGACGCGACGCGGGATGGAGCGACGCGGCAAGGATATGATCGGCTGCGTGGACGACATGGCTGGCCTCGCCGACAATCTTCGCATCGGGAAGCTTCGCGATACTAAGATTTTTATCCGGATAGTCGAACTGCGACAGGAAGTGACGCATGCAATTCAGGCGCGCGCGTTTCTTGTCATCGGATTTAAGGACTGTCCAAGGTGCGTCGGCGGTGTCGGTGTAAAAGAACATGGCTTCTTTAGCCTCGGTGTAATCCTCCCACTTGTCGAGACTGGCGCGATCAACAGGTGAAAGCTTCCATCGCTTAAGGGGATCGGTTTCACGGGCCTTGAAGCGGCGATGCTGCTCGCCCTGTGTGACCGAAAACCAGTATTTTATCAGCTTGACCCCACTGCGCGTGAGCATCCGTTCCAATTCGGGCGTTTCGCGCATGAATTCAAGGTACTCGCCGGGTTCACAAAACCCCATCACGCGCTCAACCCCTGCGCGATTGTACCATGATCGGTCATAAAAAACGATCTCGCCAGCGGTCGGCAGATGCTTGATATAGCGCTGGTAAAACCATTGCCCGCGTTCTTCGTCGGTGGGTTTATTCAGGGCTACCACGCGGGCTGTGCGCGGGTTGAGATGCTCGGTGAACCGCTTGATTGTGCCACCCTTTCCGGCAGCGTCCCGGCCTTCAAAAAGCACCACCACCTTTTGCCCGGTGTCCTGTATCCAAAGCTGGACTTTCAGGAGTTCGGACTGAAGCGCTGCCTTTTCATCTTCGTAGTTCGAGCGGCTCATTTTTTCCGAGTAAGGATAGGTCCCGGTCTCGAATGCCAAAATGGCGCTGCTGTCGTGTTCCGGTTCTTCTTTGGTTTCATCAGTTCGCATCATACACTGTCTCCCTCATCGCGTTGACGCCAGTTTGGCAGAGTTCTGGGATCACTGCGCTGATACAGGTCAAAAAAAGGGGCGTCCGCGAACGGACGCCCAGAATGACCAAGACCGAGGGGACGAGTCTTAGCCGTCGTCCAGTGTCAAAGCGACAAATCGAGGATCCCCATCACGGCGCACCAAAAGGACAAGCGATTTGCGACCAGCCTCGCGGGCGGCCTCAACCCGGCCGTTCAGGTCCGCTATACTGGCAACGCTTTCTTGAGCCGCTTCAGTGATGATGTCGCCAACACGCAACCCCTTTTCAAAAGCCTCGCTGTCTTCAGCAACGGAGGTCACGACAAGACCTTCGGCGTCTTTTGCCAGACCAAGTTGGTCACGAAGCTCATCCGTCATGCCCGAAATGGTCAGGCCAAGAAGGTCTGCGGTTGCCGGCGCTTCCTCGCGGTTCACCGATGCTGGCACGGCACTTTCGCCTTCTTCGCGACGCCCGAGCGTAACCCGCAATGTCTCTGTTTCACCGTCGCGGAAAACCAGAACCCGGACTTCGGCGCCAACCGCCGTATTGGCCACTTGCTGCACAAGGCCGCGCGTATCATCGACCTCGACCCCGTCAAAGCTGAGGATGACATCACCGGATTCCATGCCCGCTTCACGCGCCGGACCTTCTGGAACGTCGGTCACCAAAGCGCCGCGTGCCTCTTCCAGTCCAAGGCCGTCGGCCAGATCATCGGTGACGTCCTGAATTCGCACGCCCAACCAGCCGCGCCGCGTTTCGCCAAATTCCTGCAATTGCTGGATCACGTTCTCAGCCACCCGGCTCGACATTGCAAATCCGATGCCGATGGACCCACCATTGGGACTAAGAATCGCTGTGTTTACTCCGACGACTTCGCCTTCCATGTTGAAAAGCGGACCGCCCGAGTTTCCCCGGTTAATTGCCGCGTCGGTTTGAATGTAATCGTCATAGGTTCCAGAGAGAGAGCGGCCACGAGCCGACACGATACCGGCCGACACCGAAAAGCCCTGACCAAGTGGGTTGCCCATCGCCATGACCCAATCACCGACGCGGGAGAGTTCACTGTCTCCCCACGGCACGAAGGACAACGGCTTGTCGCTTACGACTTTCAGCAATGCGAGGTCGGTGTTTGGGTCTGTGCCAATAAGTTCGGCTTCCAGCTCGAAACCCTCAAAGAATTCGATCAGGATTTCATCAGCCCCTTGAATCACATGATTGTTGGTAACGATGAAGCCATCCTCAGAGATCACGAATCCTGATCCAAGCGCCTGACTGCGGCGCGGCGACTGGCCATTCGGGCCGTTGCGATCACGAAAGTCGTCAAAGAACTCCTCGAACGGCGATCCCTCTGGGACGATCGGACCCGGTTCGGTGCTGGTCGCGACTGTTGTTGTTGTTGTGATGTTCACAACCGCGGGGCTTACTTGCTCGGCGAGATCGGCAAAGGTCGCTGGGCGAGATTGCGCCGCTGCTGCGATTGTTTGTGTGATCAGCAATGCTGCTGTCAGCATCGTCAACCAAAACGCGCGAAGCATCATGGTCGACTGTGATGCTGTTCGTGCTGCAGATGTCTGCATGGGGAGTTCCTCCAAAGGTCTGCTCGGGGTGCCGAATGACTGACACCGTATCATTCATATGGTCAAGATAGGCTCGCAGATACGCAAGCCAACCTTTGCTCGCGAGTCTTCACTTGGATGTGACAATGGCGTTGGGCAGTTTACCGTCAGGAAATTGTGTGTTGCGCAGATGGACACAGGAGCCCCGAGCTGCGCAACATATCAGCCTTGGTGGCTTAGAGGATCGACTGACCCGTCGCTGCCCAGTCCTTCAGAAAGGTCTCAAGCCACTTATCTGTAAGGGGATGTAGTGCCATTTTCTTGATGACGTCCGGCGGCGCGGTTGCCACGTCAGCACCAATTTTGGCGGCGTCGCTCATGTGATTTGCGGACCGGATTGACGCGGCAAGAATTTGCGTCTCGAAACCGTAGTTGTCATAAATTTCTCGAATATCTGCAATCAAATCCATGCCATCAAGGTTTAGATCGTCAAGGCGACCGATGAACGGTGAGATGAATGTCGCCCCGGCTTTTGCCGCAAGAAGCGCCTGATTGGCCGAAAAGCAGAGCGTAACATTTACCATATGGCCCTCTTCCGAAAGCGTCTTACACGCCCGCAAGCCGTTCCACGTCAACGGCACTTTGATGGCAATATTATCACCAAGTTTTGCGACTTCATGACCCTCTGTGATCATGCCTTCATAGTCTGTGGCAACGGTTTCTGCGCTTACCGGGCCGTCCGTCATCTTTGAGATCTGGGCAATGACTTCCTTAATATCACGGCCGCTTTTGTGGATCAGGGATGGGTTGGTGGTCACGCCATCAACCATCCCAAGCTCGATCAACTCGGCGATTGCTTCAGTGTCTGCGGTGTCGACGAAAAATTTCATAGGCTCGCCCCTCTGGTGCATAGGTTCCGTTTCGTGGCACTGATAGCGGATCAGACGCGGGGGCTGAACCCCCAAACCCTTTCCCTTCCGACAAACCGGGGCACGCGTGATCGAGCATTTCCATGAAGGCGACCTGATTTCGGTGCTGACAGCGCAGCCGATTGACCGTGCTTTGGACTACAAAGCACCCGAAGGCGGCTGCCTGACAGGCGCGTTCGTTGAGGTGCCGTTGGGGCCGCGCAAAGTCTTGGGCATTGTTTGGGGCCGCGGTGAAGGCGGGTATGATATTGCCAAGGTGCGTTCTGTCATCCGCGTTCTGGATGCTGTGCCCATGCGCAGTGAAATGCGGGAATTTTTGGTGCGCGCCGGGGCTTACACGCTTACGCCGATGTCTGCCATGGTGCGACTTGCGACGCGCTCTCCCGGGCTTGGGGACCCGCCGTCAATGCGGACGATTTATCGACGCGGAACGGGGGAACCCGATCGCTGGACAGATGCGCGCCGCCGTGTCGTTGAGACGCTGGATAGTTATGGAAACCTTGCCTTTACCTTGAGAGAGCTGGCAGAGATGGCCGGCGTTTCTGCAAGCGTTGTCAAAGGCTTGGTGAAGCAAGGTGTGGTTGCTGAGGAAGCAAGCCCGCGCGATGTTGCCTACCCCCGACTTGATCCCGGCGAGAGCCCTTATGAATTGACAACTGAGCAGTCGGTTGCTGCCGAAACGCTGAAATCTGGCGTCGCGGCGCGAAATTACGGCACGACCTTGCTGAAGGGCGTGACCGGCTCGGGCAAGACGGAAGTCTATCTTGAGGCGGTCGGCGCTTGTCTTGCCGCGGGACGGCAAGCCCTTGTTCTTTTACCTGAGATTGCGTTGACAGCGGAGTTTCTGACCCGGGTCGATGCACGATTTGGCGCGAAACCAGCCGAATGGCATTCAGGCGTCACGATGACCGAGCGGCGACGCGCGTGGCGCATGGTTGGGGAAGGGGGCGCGCAGCTTGTCGTTGGCGCGCGCTCGGCGTTGTTTCTGCCATTTCGCGATCTTGGTCTGATCGTGGTCGATGAAGAACATGACACGTCCTACAAGCAAGAAGATGGTGTGCTTTATAACGCGCGGGACATGGCGGTGTTGCGGGCTTCGATCAACGGCGCGCAAGTCGTTTTGGCGTCCGCGACTCCATCGCTTGAAAGCTGGGCAAACGCGGAAGCTGGCAAGTATAAGCGTGTGACCTTGACCGCGCGCTTCGGGGCTGCATCTATGCCGCAAATGCATGCGATAGATATGCGAGATGAGGGTTTGCCTGCAGATCGCTGGATTTCACAAACCCTTGTGAATGAAGTCAAAAAGCGCACAGAAGTCGGCGAGCAATCGTTGTTGTTCCTGAATCGACGCGGCTACGCGCCTGTTACGATTTGTCGTGCTTGCGGGCACCAGATCGGGTGCGATCACTGTGATGCGCGGATGGTCGAGCACCGGTTCCTCAAGCGCCTTGTGTGCCACCAATGCGGCGAGTCAAAGCCGATGCCGGACGCGTGCCCCTCCTGCAAGGTCGAGGGGCGGATGGCGCCGGTCGGACCGGGCGTCGAACGATTGGCAGAGGAAGTCGAGGCCCTTTTTCCCGAGGCACAGACATCGATGCTGTCGTCTGACGTGTTCGGGTCGGCGCGCGCCTTGAAAGCCGAGATCGTGCGGATTGCCGAGGGCGACGCCGACATCATCATCGGCACACAGATTGTCGCCAAAGGACATAATTTTCCGAATCTGACGCTGGTCGGCGTGATTGATGCGGACCTTGGCCTTCAAGGCTCTGACCTGCGCGCAGCTGAGCGGACGTTTCAACTGATGCGACAAGTTGCGGGCCGGGCCGGTCGCGCCGACAAGCCGGGCGTGGCCCTTATGCAGACCTACCAGCCGGCCCATCCGGTAATCCGCGCTATCTTGAGCGGCGATGAGGAAGAGTTCTGGAAAGCGGAGGCGGCAGAGCGAAGGGCTGCGGGTGTCCCGCCCTACGGCCGTATGGCAGGCATTGTTCTGTCCTCGC
>CAJQNG010000062.1 GCA_905479635.1 uncultured Boseongicola sp.
TGAATTGTCGATCAGGAGAATGACGTCAGCGCCACCGCCTTGCCCGGCAAAGCGGATGGCTTGCGCAAGATCGTCTTCCGACAGGGACACGCCCTCGTGGATCAGCACGTCCGTTTGAACTTCTGACATCGGTATGGAGTAAGGTGATCCATGTTCGCCGCATAGCAGCGCCCAAAGCTCGGGCACACGGCTTTCGCTCACAAAGCCGCTTTTCCGGCCAAACGTCATCCGGATAGATACGGAAGGTAAACTTGACAAATGACGCGATGTCAGATAGAATAAACACAATGTTAGAAAAAGATCAAAAACTTGATCCACCACTCGTGAGTCCGCAAACGACGCTTCGGACCAGCAAGTCAGATCGCACACGTGCCGCTATCTTGAACGCTGCGCTGGAGTTTATCTGGGTGCACCCGTTTCGTGATCTGACGGTCAACAAACTGATGGCTTCCACAGGTCTTAGCCGCTCGGCCTTCTACCAGTACTTCCGAGACCTGCATGACCTTATGGAAAGCTTGTTGGATCTGCTGAAAGGCGAGGTTTACGTCGTTACGGACCCGTGGTTCGAAGGTGTAGGAGACCCAGTCGCGCGACTGAACGAATCCCTCGCCGGGCTGGTCGACGTCTGCTACCGGCTAGGTCCGATCTTGCAGGCGGCCAGTGACGCATCGACCACCGACGCGACATTCGAAAAAGCCTGGGTTGAATTCATTGAACAGTTCGATGATGCCATCACGGCCCGCATCGAGGCTGATCAGGCGCAAGGTCTGATTCCTGAGTTAGACGCCCGCTTTATGGCGATTACGCTGAATCGGCTAGATATCTACACGCTTCTCAGGGCGTTTGGGCAGGCACCCAAGAGCAAGCTAGAAACGGTTCACGAAACCCTGGCGCGGGTCTGGATATCCACACTGTACGGCAACAATTGGCTCGAGAGCGGATCCTCTGATCTGGTTCGAATATGAGACATCAGAGAAGTTGCACGCACACATTTACGAAGAACCAACCGACATAAAATGGAGTAAACGAAAATGAAACAGAAAACAAAATCGGTGATATTTTCCAGTGTTTTGGCGCTGAGTACCTGCGCAGCAGCATTCAGCTATGCGGCGGAGTCGGTTACGGTCGACAACTTTGTGAGGGCCGAGACTGACAGAACAATGGCGGCTTATGTGGCACAGGGCGGGTTCGGCAAGTTCTTTCACATTCGGGAGCCGGTGGCGATCGACAAGCAGGACGTGATCCGGATGCAGCGCGATACGCTGTACTCAATTGGGGTGTTCGATCTGACAAACCCGATTACGATAACGCTTCCGGAAAGCGATGGACGGTACCTGTCGGCCCTGATCGTCAACCAGGACCATTCCATGCTGCCGATGGAATACGCCCCGGGCGAGTTTACGCTGACCCAGGATCTCATGGGAACCCGCTATGCGGTTGTCATTCTGAGAACGTTCGTCAACGCGAACGATCCCGCGGACGTTGCTGTCGGAGTTGACCTGCAGGATGCGGTGACCATTGCGCAGGACGATCCCGGCGTATTCGAGGTGCCGGATTGGGATCTTGAACAGGTTGAGACTTTGCGTAAGGCGGTCAACGTACTGGCCGCGACGAAAGAGGATACATCCGGGTATTTCGGTGACAAGAATGAACTCAATCCGATCGATCACCTGCTCGGGACGGCTTTCGGTTGGGGCGGCAACCCGAAGGAGGCGACGATCTATCTGAACGCGGTGCCCGCAACAAACGACGGTCAGACGCCACACCGCATGGAGATTCCCAACAAAGTCCCGATCGATGATGGCGGATTTGTCTCGATCACGATGTACAACGCGGAAGGATTCATGCAGGAAAACGACCTTGGGATGTATTCGGTCAACAACGTGACCGCCAAGCGCAACGAGGACGGATCGGTCACGATCCATGCTGGCGGTTGCGATGATGGCCGGGTGAATTGCCTTCCGATCACCAAAGGCTGGAACTACATCGTGCGGATGTATAAGCCGGGACCGGAAATTATATCAGGTGAGTACAAGTTCCCGACGTTTGAACCGGTGAACTGAGCCAATTCCAGAGCAAATTAGAGGTCACGTCTGAACCACAGTCGTTCGGACGTGACCTCGGAACAGACTGTGAGTGTATGGAATCATGAAAACAATTCGCTTATACAAACGTCCGCTAACGATGATAACGATTATCGTTGCTGGTATTCCTATCGGAAACGGTTTCGTCGGCCCGCTTTTGTTTGGTCCAAATCAGCTTAGAGGGGCAGTTGTATCTGCAGAGGCCACTAAAGGCCAAACTGGCTACACCACTGTTTATAGAGATCCGGACGGCCCTGGTCCCGATGGTAAAAGGTTTGCGGGACGCAGAAATTACACGATCGTATCTGGAATGATCATCGATCAGTCAAAAGGCTTCGAAATATAGCTTTTGTGTATTGACGGCAAGAGCGCCGCGCTTCGCTGGTTAGTAGTGGCTTTGTGGTGCGGCCTTCTCCAGCCTTGCACAGCCATACGAGAAATGCGCAGGCGTCAACATAACCAGAAATTTTCGGCTCTTGGATGCGGGACATTTCAGCACGTTGTACAGGTCGCATGTCAAGAAACCTGATCCGACATAAATTTGCCGGTCGTACACGCTGCTTTTCGGTTGGGAAAAGAGTCCGAAATGGGTCAAAAGCGGCCGGTTTTGATTGTCACTGGGAATGTCTGCTTCACCTCCAACAACGGACTCTTTTGGTTCCATCAAACCTCCATCTCACTGCGAGTTCCCCGCTCCGGCGGCCCCTATCTACCT
>CAJQNG010000063.1 GCA_905479635.1 uncultured Boseongicola sp.
GCTTTGTCAGCATGATCGCTGACGCCCTTGAGATGCGCGGGTAAGCCACCTATCTCTTTCCTCCTATCAGGATCAAAATAATGCCCATCAAACTACCCGCCGCCCTGCCCGCCTATGACGTTTTATCAAACGAAGGCGTTATGGTGCTCGATGAAGATACCGCAGCCCGTCAGGACATCCGCCCGTTGCGGATCGCTTTGCTGAACCTGATGCCCAAGAAAATCCAAACCGAGAACCAGTTCGCACGACTAATCGGGGCCACGCCGTTGCAGATTGAGCTATCGCTGATCCGTATGTCCGAACACCAAACCAAAAACACCGCCGCGGCACATATGGAAGAATTCTACCGCCCCTTCTCAGAGGTGCGCGACGAGAAATTCGACGGTCTGATCATCACCGGCGCGCCCATCGAACACATGCCTTTCGAGGACGTCACTTATTGGGACGAACTCAAAGAAGTCATGGACTGGACCCAGACCAACGTCCACATGACCTTCGGCGTTTGTTGGGGTGGCATGGCGATGATCAATCACTTCCACAGCGTCAGAAAACACATCCTCGACGCTAAGGCTTTCGGCTGCTTTCGGCACATGAACCTCGCACCACAAAGCCCTTATCTAAGGGGCTTTTCGGACGAGTTTGTGATCCCGGTCAGCCGCTGGACGGAGATGAAACAAGCAGAGATTGACACCGCTGTCGGCCTCACCACACTGCTTGGTTCTGACGAGGCTGGCGCATGCCTTGTCGAAGACACTGCGCATCGCGCGCTCTACATCTTCAATCACTTTGAATACGACAGCGGCACCCTCAAAGAGGAATACGACCGCGACATTTCAAGCGGCACGCCGATCAACGTGCCAATGAACTACTATCCCGGCGACGACCCGTCGCAACAGCCGCAGAACCGCTGGCGCAGCCATGCGCATTTGCTCTACGGCAACTGGATCAGCGAGATGTATCTGACCACGCCTTACGACATGGATCAGATCGGCCAGACCGTGACGGATTTGCGGAAATGACCGCACTGGTCACGCGCGCCTTGTCACCTAAATGTCACCGAATGCCCTGCAACACGCTTAAAAGCCGACTATGCGCCGCCCCGTGCTGACCAGCCTCCTGATAGCCGCGGCGGCAGTGATCGCTTTTGCCATCTTCACGGACAGGCGCGCCGACCTACGCGAAGCCGCTATCGAAGCGCTCTATCCGCCCACAGGCGAGATGGTTCAGGTGAATGGCCGCACCGTGCACGTTATCGTGCGCGGCGCTGGCCCCGATCTCGTGCTGATCCACGGCGCAGGCTCCAACGCCCGCGACATCGCGCTGGCTCTCGCCGACCGGCTTGAGGAACGTTATCGCGTCTTCATCCCCGACCGTCCCGGCCACGGCTGGACCGAACGCGCGCAAGAATTCGAAGGCGCCTTCAACAACCGGGCCGAAAGCCCCGCTGAGCAAGCCGCATTGCTCTCGGCCGCTGTGCAACAGCTTGGCGCCGAAAACCCCATCGTCGCCGGTCACTCATTCGGCGGCGGCGTCGCCATGGCATGGGCCCTTGATGAGCCCCACGCAGCAACTGTCATTATCTCGGGCGTGACGCTCCCCTGGCCCGGAGACGTCAATGTGACCTACCGTTTGCTTGGCTCCAAACTTGGCAGCGCTATCGTTGCCCCGCTTGCCTCGGCATTTGTCACTACCGCCTACGCACAGAACGCGGCCAACAGCACCTTCACACCTCAAAAAGCCCCGGATACCTACTACGCAAACGCCGGGATCCCACTTGCGGTGCGCACCAATTCCCTGCGTGCTTCGAACCAACAAGTGAACACGCTGCGACCCTTTATCGTGGAGCAATCAAAGCGCTACGCCGAAATCACCACGCCTGTTGAAATCGTCCACGGCACCTCCGACGTCACGGTCTATGCCTCGATCCACGCAGAACCGCTGGAAAACACGTTGGAAGACGTCCATTTCACCCCCCTTCGGGGCCTCGGCCACATGCCACATCACGTGGTGCCAGATGACGTCACCGCCGCAATAGATCGCGCGGCAAGCCGTGCCGGATTGCGCTAAGCGCTTCGCCTGCTTACGTACAACCAAAGTAAAGGCGGATAACATGTCACTACCCTTTGATGGCGCAATCAGCGCATTCTTTGAAAACGAAGCCCCGAAGTGGGTGCGTGCGGCCATTCAGGACGCGGGCAAAAAAGACATCTTGTCAAACAGTTTCCCCTACGAAAAAGAGATGGACAAAGCCGACTACGAAGATGCAGTTGAGAAACTACAACTCGACCTGGTGCGCTTTCAAAATGATGTCAAAGAGACCGGCAAACGCGTCGTCATCGTTTTCGAAGGCCGCGATGCTGCAGGAAAAGGCGGCACAATCAAACGCTTCCGAGAGAACCTTAATCCTCGCGTTGCGCGCACCGTGGCGCTCTCCAAACCCTCGGACCGCGAAGCCGGCGAGTGGTATTTTCAACGCTATATCGACCACCTGCCCACTGCAGGAGAAATCGTCCTTTTTGACCGCTCGTGGTACAACCGGGCCGTCGTCGAGCATGTGTTTGATTTCTGCACTCCGGATCAGCGCGGAAAATTCTTCGCGCAAGTCACTGATTTTGAGAAAATGCTTGTCGAGGAAGGCATTGTTTTAAAGAAAATCTGGCTCAACGTCGGCCGTGCCGAGCAACTCCGCCGCTTCCTCAAACGCGAAAAAGATCCTTTAAAACAATGGAAACTCAGCTGGATCGACGTCGAAGGCTTAAAGCGTTGGGATGCCTATTCCTCGGCCATCTCAGAAACTTTCGACCGATCCCACACTGACCACGCGCCATGGACCATCGTGCGCTCGGACGACAAAAAACGTGCGCGTCTGGCCGCGATCCAAGCCGTCCTCCACAACCTAAGCTACACAGGCAAAGGCAAAATCAAGACCCCAGACGCCAAAATCTGTGGCGGTCCGGACATCTGGAATGCCTAAACGCGGCTACCATCACGGCAATCTGCGCCAAGCTTTGGTCGATGCCGCGCTTGAATTGATCGAAGCGAAGGGTCCGACCGGCTTCACCCTTTCTGAGGCCGCCAAACAGGCTGGCGTGACACCTGCCGCCGTCTACCGCCACTTTGAAGGGCGCGAAGACCTCATCGCCGAGTGCGCCCAGCAAGGCTACGAGATCTTCGCCGACCTCATGGAATACGCCTACGAGACCGGACAACCCTCGGACCTCGCCTCGTTCGAGGCCACGGGCCGCGCCTATCTCGCCTTCGCTCGCCGCCACCCCGGCCATTACGTGTCGATGTTTGAAAGCGGCATCTCGATCAATCGAACCCCAGAACTGGCCGCCATCGCCGCGCGCTCTTTCGCGGTGCTTGAAAAAGCCGCCGACCGTCTGGCAGAGCACATCCCTGAAGACAAACGCCCGCCCAAGCAAATGGTGTCCGCCCATATCTGGGCCATGAGCCACGGTGTGGTCGAACTGTTCGCGCGCGGCTCCCCCGGCACAAAATCGCCTTTTCCGCCCGAAGATCTCCTCGAAAGCGGCATCGGTGTCTATTTGCGTGGACTGGGGCTGATCGACCAAGACAAATGATCATCAAGGGAAATGCGCTGCGAAGCCTCGCAAAACGTTGGAATGCCCGCGGACGATTACCCATACTGCACGGGTAAACAGGCGCACTCTCGGGTTTGAACCCAGACCAGAATTGCAAAATGACGCTTCAAATCGGCACGACCACGAAAACCGCTCTAGGCGTCTTTCTGATACTCTCGGCGGCGTTCGTGATCTCGGTTCAGGAGGTCATCTTCAAATGGTTCGACGGCGTTATGCCGCGACGGCAGCTCTTTGCTCTGCGCGGGCTATTTTGCGCACCGTTCCTCGCGTTCTATACGTGGTTCACGCTCAAAAGCGCGCAGCCCTTGGCCGGAACGTTTGATCGCTGGGCATTGCTTCGCAGCCTGTGCACCACGACCTCGCTCTTTGGATTATATGCCGCCCTCCCCTTTATCAGCCTCGCAACAGCGGGGCTGGAATCTACCTTGCTCCAATTTTCATGACTCTGCTTTCAGCGCGATTTTCGCCGAACCTGTCGGACCGCGCGGCTGGCTCGGCGTCAGCATCGGTTTTGTCGGCGTCCTTGTTCTTTTGCGCCCCGGCACAAATTCCTTTTCGCCCTAGAGACTTCTGTCGATTGTCGGCGCGGCCTTTTACGCCTGCGGGCACATGCTCACACGCGT
>CAJQNG010000064.1 GCA_905479635.1 uncultured Boseongicola sp.
AAACCCTGTTTGCAAACTCCATGTTGTTCAGGAAAGGGTATGGCAAACCACTTGTGGCAGTACCCTCCGGGGTCGCATTAAACGGTCGAACAAGAACTTCGAGCCAAAGGATATAAGGAATAAATATTGCCAGAACGGCGATTGTCGTCCGCCCCAAAAAGGCGAATGCACCGAGAATGAAAAAAGCATCCAAAGCAACCAATGCAGGACCGACCGCGTGCAGATAATAGGTCTGATACCAGACATTCGGGCCGTTTGCGCTGACCGAGGACGGATCTGCGAACCAAAGCTTCCAATACATGAAGACAACGACCGCAGAAAGAGCGACGCCAGCAGATACAAAGGTGTTGTAGCTTTCGTCGCTGCGACTATGAGAGTTTCGTAGCATAAGCCATGCTATCACCACGTTCACAGTTAGACCCCAGATGGTCAGAAAGCGGAACTGCAAGCCAAAACCTTCTGCCAAGGCTGTCGTGAACTGGGAGAGCCAAAAACCACTAGCCAGCACCAACACGATCCACCGAAACACTTTTACATTTAAGCCTGTTACATCACGCATTCTGTGCTCCAAATATTCAGGAATATCCTCAGGGGAAATATAGATTTCTGCCAATATTCCCCACTTGGATGCCGGATCGACGACACTAACGCTCTGCAACCCGTTACCGCCAGAGGTTTCTCGCTATTCCCAGGCTTGTTGCCGATATCTGACTCCTTGAGTTGCCAATGCTGGACTTCACTCACGCCTGAGCCGAACCTCTCCCGCTTGTGAAGCGTAACTAACCGCTCGTCCTAATTAACTACTGAGGATTTCGGGAGGCTAACCTTCAAAACGGGTGCGGCGACCTGCTTTCTGCGGTCGCACGATTGGCAATCTGGACATGTCTGCATTGGGCTCCTTGCTGCCGTTAGCCGCATCGCAGCGATCCTGCCAAACGATCTCGCCCCGACCAACATGAACGGCCCAGACCAGCCTTTCGATCCATCAACCAGCGCCGCAGTGCAGCTTTCGCATTCCTGCCATTCGTGCATGGCGCAGCATTTTTGTCGGCTAAAAAGTCAGTGTGTGGCTGCAAAGCAGCCGTTTGAAATGTTCGCTGCGAATGCCACTTTAGGCGCTCAACATGCGGCCACTAGTGCAAGAAACTCCAGTCTGAGAGAGTGCCGGGCCTATAGCTATACAGATCGTTTCAAATTGTTATTTAAATTCATTCCGATCCTAAGCGCTGGTCACGCGCCAGATTATATCACCGACGTCGTCCGCCATTAGAAGTGATTTTTTGTCGGGTCCGATCGTCACGCCAACAGGGCGGCCATAGGCTATCTTCTCATCTACAGACAAAAATCCACTTAGTATATCACGAGGCGGGCCATTGGGTGCACCATTCTCGAAGGGTACAAAGATCAATTTATAGCCGCTAAGCTTTGAGCGATTCCACGAACCATGCTGACCGATAACCATGCCATCGCCAAAGCCGGGTAGTGTGCCATCTGGCAACCAGCACAGTCCAAGTGACGCAGTGTGCCCGCCCAAGGCGTAGTCAGGGGTGATCGCTTTGGCGACCATCTCGGCGTCTTGCTGGACGCGATCATCAATAGTGTCGCCCCAATAGGAATAGGGCCAACCGTAGAAGCCGCCGTCCAGCACAGATGTAAGATAGTCGGGCGGCGTTTCGTCGCCCAAACCGTCGCGTTCGTTTACCACCGCCCAAAGTGCCGCTTTCGTTGGCTCCCAGGCCACTCCCACTGCATTGCGCAGGCCGGACGCAAAGATGCGAGCGTCCCCGGTTGCGACGTCAAGCTCCCAGATTGCTGCCCTGCCTTCCTCGACCTCCGGCCCCTGATCTGCAATATTCGTAAGTGACCCGACACCGGCGTATATCTTTGAGCCATCGGGCGAGGCAATAAGACTGCGGGTCCAATGTCCGCTTGGCTTGAAGTCCACGAGCTTCTTTCCCGGCCCTTCAAGGGACGTAGCGCCGGGGGTATAGTCGAAGACTACAATTCCGTCGGTGTTGCCCAGATAGAAATTCGTCCCAATCAGCGACATTCCAAAGGGTTGGTTCTGGTTCTCGACAAAAACCTCGCGGGTTTCGGCCACACCGTCCCCATCCGCGTCGCGCCACAAAGTGACACGGTTCGCACTTTTGCCGATTGCCTTGGCACGTCGCATCGTGGCTTGTGCCGCGTGATCCATCAGCGTTTTTGGCGGGCCTGCCAGTTCTTTCGATTCTGCAACCAGGACATCGCCATTGGGCAGGACTTCAATCCAACGCGGATGCTCCAATCCCGACGCAAACGCGTTTACCTTAAGGCCAGCGGCACAGGTGGGTAAGTGGCCTTGAGTCCATCCCTGAGCGACGGGCATCTTCAACGTCATGATGCCCTGTGTCTTCGCTTCAGGGATCTGTGGTTTCGCACCTATTGCTTGGTGTTTGGGTGATCCCAGACTGCGCAAAAGCGCCACTGTGCCACCGACCAATGCAGTCGCTTTCGCTATCAATTCCATCACGGACCTCTGACTTGTTCAACAGTCAGCGTAGACGTGAACTTTTCGCGGCAACAGTGCCAATTGGTTTAGCAAGCCGAGCAAATATTCCGCAGGTCCTTCGCATAATGGGAGCCAAATACCTGATCTATCCGTCCAGCGGGCTGCTCATTGCTGTTGAATATCAGCCATATCCCATCAATGATGCCGGGGCTGCAGAGCCAGAGAAGGCGCTGAAATCGAATTTTACTATCATTTGGAGCGATCGGTCATGTCATTGCATGGGCTCAACCTACAGCACCTGAGCTTCGGCTACGGTGCCGATCCAGTCTTGAAGAACGTCACGTTTTCGGTCGAACGCGGCAGTTTCTGTGCACTTTTTGGGCCGAACGGCGCAGGCAAGACCAGTCTTTTTTCGCTTCTGACCCGCCTTGTAACAACGCCGACCGGGCGGATCGAGATTGCCGGGATCGATCTCCAGAAATCGCCGCGCGCGGCGTTGGCAAAGATGGGGATCGTGTTCCAGCAGATGACGCTTGACCTCGACCTGTCGGTGCGTCGGAACCTGTCCTATTACGCTGCGCTTCGGGGCCTGTCCGGACGCGAGGCCGAGCGCAGGATCGATGCCGCGCTGGACCGGTTGGACCTCATGGACAGAGCCAAGGTGCGTGCCCGTGACCTAAACGGCGGCCACAGGCGCCGGACCGAAATCGCACGCGCGCTACTGCACGATCCTGAGATCCTGTTTCTGGACGAGCCGACGGTCGGGCTGGATCCCGCCAGTCGTGCTGCGATCACCGAACATGTCCATGCGCTTTGCGCAGAGGACGGTTTGACGGTGCTTTGGGCAACCCATCTGATGGACGAGGTACGACCCGAAGACGATTTGGTTATCCTTGATCGGGGGGAAGTTCTGGCCCATGACACGGCATCCCGGATTGCAGGTGATCGTTCAATCGAGCAGGTCTTTCTCGAAATGACGTCGGCCGCAACATGAGCGGATATCTTGTCGCCCTTCAAGCCATCATTCTACGCGAAGTCCTGCGGTTTGTGGCGCAGCGCGGACGCTTCATTGCCGCTTTGGTGCGGCCATTGGTATGGCTTTTGGTCTTTGCGGCAGGTTTCCGGTCGGCGCTTGGGCTGTCGATCATCCCGCCCTACTCGACATATGTAACTTACGAGGTTTACATCGTCCCCGGCCTTTGCGGCATGGTGCAATTGTTCAATGGAATGCAATCGTCGCTCAGCCTTGTCTATGACCGCGAAATGGGCTCGATGCGTCTATTGCTGACCAGTCCTCTCCCCCGGTGGTGGCTTCTCTTCTCGAAACTGATCGCTGGGACGGCGGTGTCGATCCTGCAAGTCTATGCATTTCTTGCGATTGCCGCGGCATTCGGTATCGTTATGCCATTCTCGGGATACATATTGGTGTTGCCAGTCCTACTTTTGACAGGGCTCATGATGGGCGCACTGGGATTGGCGTTGTCTTCTACGATCCGCCAACTTGAGAATTTTGCGGGGGTTATGAATTTCGTAATCTTCCCTGCATTCTTCCTGTCTTCGGCGCTTTATCCGCTGTGGAAGATGGCCGAAAGTTCTACGCTGCTTTACAGGATATGTGCCGTCAATCCGTTTACCAACGCGGTCGAGGCGATCCGTTTCGCGCTATATGGCCAGGCAAACTTGCCGGCATTGGCTTGGACGCTACTGGCGCTTGGCGTTTTCCTTGGGCTGGCACTTGTTGGCTATGATCCGGCGCGAGGTCTGTCGCGACGGCGTGCCTCAGGCGGTTAAAGGCCCGGCTAGGAGATCACGTCTTCAAGGGTTGCAGGGTTTCCGATTAGTCGGACGATCCGGGTCGCCAGCCGCTCCGCCTCGGCCATGGCATGGGTGA
The DNA here is from genome assembly GCA_905479635.1 of uncultured Boseongicola sp. GTDB lineage: Bacteria > Pseudomonadota > Alphaproteobacteria > Rhodobacterales > Rhodobacteraceae > Boseongicola. The sequence continues at coordinate 4,383 of CAJQNG010000064.1, forward strand.
CGAAGACCGTTGCGATGGCGCGGGACGCGAGCAGTCTTTCGGTGAGGTCCAGCATTTCCGACACCAGCGATACATCAAGCGAGACGAAGGGTTCGTCCATCAGAAGCATATCGGGCGCTGCCGAAAATGCCCGAGCGAGCGACAATCTGCGCTGCTGGCCAAGTGAGAGTTGGCCAGGGAATCGGTCGGCAAAGTCGCTAAGACCAACCTCGCCAAGCGCTTCACGGGCGGTGCTTTCGTCTATGCCAGTTGTTAGGGTCAGGTTTTGAAGCGCGCTCCGCCACGGCAATAGCGCGGGCTCTTGAAATACCATCGCGCGGCGCTCCGGCACTTTGACTTGGCCCACAAAGTCAGCATCCAGACCAGCCAGAACCCGAAGCAAAGTCGTTTTGCCTACACCAGACGGCCCGACCACAGCCAGTGTTTCGCCCGCGCCGACCTGGAACGCTACACAGCCAAGAACGGGCGTTATTCCGATGCTTTTGTTATCAATGGCAACCGAGATCATGCGCGTCGCCAGCGCGTTGCACGCGCCTCCCAAGGGCGCACAAGAAGGCCTTCGATCGCCAGCATGACGACTACGAAGCTGAGGGCATAAGCCAGCACCATGCCAACGTCGAAAAGTTGGAAATAAAGGTGGATCTTGAACCCGATGCCGTCGCTTCGCCCAAGGAATTCGACGACCAAAACAATCTTCCAAATAAGGGAGATTCCCGAACGTCCGGCGGACGCAATATAGGGCCCAAGCTGCGGCAGGATAATATGCCAGAAACGTGCCCAGCCACTCATCCGGAAGATTGCTGCAACGTCATTAAGCTGGCGGTCGAGCGCGCGTGTTCCTTCGCGGATTGTGACCACGACAGTGGGAATCTTGTTGATGGCCACGGCAGCGACGGCTGCGACCTCGTTCAATCCGATCCAAAGATAGCAAAGAACAATCACGACTAAAGCAGGCAGGTTTAGAAAAACGATCAGCCACGGGTCCAGCCAACGATCCGTGCCGCTGCTGCGGCCCATCAGCAAACCAATGGCAACACCCATCGCCATCGCAATGACGAAAGCCAGCGCGACACGCCGCAGCGTAACGGCAAGATGGCGCAGAAGTTCACCCGAGAGCAATTCGGACACCGCGAGAGGGAAAACCTGCCACGGACTTGGCAGAACCGTTGGGTCGCCGTTTAGGATCGCTAGACCCCACCAACTGAAGATTAGGGCCAGAATCGAGATTGCGGCCACCGGAAGGTTGCCTGGGAGATCAGCCTCCGGCTGCAACGAAGACGCCCTCGGGCATCTGCGACGAAGATCCGACAAGATCGGGTCCACCCAGCTTGCCCATCAGTTCGAACACCGCGGCAGCACTTTCAAGATCGACGGGGGTTATGCTAGGAATTCCGGCACGAAACCCCGATTTGAGAGCTTCGAATTCCGCGTCATTCGATGCTGGCATGCGCGGGCGCAGACGATCCCAAGCGGCTTCATCTGTGTTCAACCGGTCTTTCGCGGCACGGGACGCTGCCGTAAAGCCCGCCACCAGCTTTGGGTTGTCACGCAACATCTCGCCTTTGAAGACATAGCCCAAAAGTGGCATCTCGGGGTCAAGGCCAAGGGCTTCGGCGGCCTCTGCAACGGTAATTAGGTCCGTCATGCCTGCAGCCCGCATGCGCGCCATGAAGTGCCAGTAGTTCACAGCCCCGTCGGTTTCGCCGCTTAGACCGGATTTAAAGATCAGCGGTGGAGCGCCAAAGACTTGTTCCGTCTCGGTTGCAAGGTCCATTCCGTGGAATTTCTCGGCGTAAGCGCGCAGGATGATCCAGCTTTTGTCCAGCGGGCCCCCGGCTATCCCAATTTTGCCCCCCTTCAGATCGGCGAGCGTTTTGGCAGTGCTGTCCGCGGGCACCATGACCCCGCCCACGGCTTTGGAGTAAGGCACAAAGACGTAATCTCTGCCCGCTGCTCGCTGACGCGCAACCCAAATCCAATCGGCGACAATCACGTCCGCTTCGCCCCCCTGGAAGGCAACACGTGCAGCCGAGCCACCGGCCAAACCTTGGACGGACATCTCGAACCCGTTGGCTTCGTCGAGAGCGAAATGATCGATGGTGTCGATCTCCCAGTTCACCGTACCGGATGCCATCACCGCGACCCGCAGGACCGGTGTATCGGCATACGAGCGAAGCGGTGCTGCAAGTGTCACTATGGCCGCGATCAGCGCCACGAAATGGGTCAGCCTAAACATTTCATCTCCCTATGCATTCCGGCTTCTCGCCGGTTTTCCCAAACCTTGGTCTATCCAGCGGCAGCGGGCAACGTCATTATTCACTGGCTGCACAAACTTTCCGCCCTATCGAAGCCCAAAGTGTCGAGCGTGTCGCTTTGGTGTTCAAATCCATCGACCGGCGCAACCGAAATCACGGCGTTATGGGTCGCAAGCAAGATGGGCTGGCGCATCTGGCCGTTCCAATCGCGAAAGTTTCCCCGCACGCCTTTGTAAAGGTCGACCGACAACTCGGGGGAATGCAGCGCCTTGTGTACGGCGGCGCGGTCGACGGACCCGGCTTGAACAAGAGCATCCATGACGACCCGAACTGCCGCCCAACCGGCCCAATCCGCAGAGGACATGTCGCGGTCAGTCCGGCGTCGGAATCGCTGATTTAGCTGAGGTGCCCCGTATCGTTCGAATGTCCAATGCCAGGCCACTGCCTTCAGACCTTCGGACCCAACAACCGGACGCGAACTAAAAGTTGCAAACGGCACATAACGCCCAAAATCGCCTTCGTCGTCCACCAACCAGACGACATCATAGCGCACACCACCAGTTAAAAGCGCAATGTTGCTGAGGTCGCGCTTTCGCGGATCGTTAGTCAATTCGAAAGCCTTGTCGCCGGCGATTTTCAGGCCAAACTTGGCGGCAGACCGACGGGCGGCTTCGGCCTGTTTCGTGTCTCCATCGGTTTGCCCATGCAGCAGCAGGATATCCGTCCATCCACGCGACCTTAAGTGCTGCGCGAGTGCGTCGCTTAGCATCGCGTGTGATGGCTGGGTATGAAGCAGTGACTTGGCACAAGACGCGCCGCGCCAGTGATCCGAGCGGTCACGGATATTGATAAAAAGATCGTCGGGCGTCGCCGCATCGAGTGCCAAGGACATACCGACGGGCGGCAAGTCCAGAAGGATAGCCAAAGGCTGCGACGCCTGAGCGTCTCGAAGCGCGTCAGAAAGCCTATCGAAGGGCACAAGCACCTCGTCCAACTCGAACGTCATACCAAGGGCGCGGCCCAAAATGCGTGTGTCCCGATATCCCAGCCGAACCCCTTCGATCGGGCGACGGCGATCCCGCAGCGAAAGTCCGGTATAAAGCGGCTGCGGCTCGTAGTAGGGATCGCCTTCAATGCCAAGATAGACGACGCGCGCGACATCCTGTGCCACCGCTGGACTGGCAAGCAGCAGCAAAAGCGCGAGGAGCCTAGCGATCATCGATCAGAATGTCGTAAGGAACGCGACCAACCGGGATTGAGGTGATTGGCTTTAGAGTGCCCGTGTCAATCACGGTCACATCGTCCGAAAGGCCATTGGCCACATAAAGTCGCGATTCGTCAGCGGTCAGCGCCAATCCCCAGGCGCGCGCACCGACCAGAATATAATCGATCACTTCCCGTTTTGGCACATCGACCACCGCAACATGGTTGGCACGGCCAAGGGCAACATAGGCGCGTTGACCATCCTCGGTGATGATCAAATCAACCGGCGTCACTTGTTCGGGACGAAAACCCGTAGGCAGAAACGCGACGTCGCCCACAAGTTTTAGCGTCGCCACATCGATAATATTGACGATGCCGGCCAGTTCGGCCGAGACCCAAAGTTCGGTGTCGTCCGGCGTCAGCGCAAACCTGCGCGGGCGCGTGTCGACAAGGATGTCTGCGATAACTGCGTCGGCCTCAAGATCGATGACGTGGACCAAATTAGCGGCTTCCGACGCCACGAAAACAAGGCGTCCGTCGGACGTAACCTGAACTCCTTCGGGTTCCTCGCCGGTCAGGTACTCGGCAAGAAACTCTCCGGTTTCAACATCATAGACAGAGGCTGCCGCATCTTCTTCGTTTGATACAATCAGCCGCCGTCCGTCCGGGTGGAGGTCAAAGGTTTCAGGTGCTGGCACGCCGCGAATGCGACCGATAAGTTCAAAGGATTTGGTGTCGTAGATGGCAATCATATCATCATCCGCACACCCAACAAAAAAGGCGGAATGGTCGGCACTAAAATGAACGCCGCGCGGACGCGCGCAGGTCTGAACTGTCCTGACCACTTCGAGTTCTGGTGACAGAATAGTCAGCGTATCGGCGCGTTCGTTGGCCACAATCGCCACACCAGATTGGGCATCTGCCTGACCAATGGTCGAAAGAAACAGACAAGCCGTCATCGCGGCGAACTTTTCGGCACCCCTAGTGTTCATAATATTGGACAAGACCTATTACCATGCGTACCGTATTATACACGATGATTAATAAGATCACTACTTCGATAACCAAGGGAGGGAACAGTATGACTAAAAGATTGGTTTCGGTCGCGTTATGTATAGCGGCTATCGTTGCTTCGGGCTCGGCGAGCGCGCAAGAAACGACCAACAGTACGCTCTACGGCGACCTACAGTCGGTTACCCAAAACATGCTTTCGCGTGCGGCGGGTGATGGAAACAACTTTCTCCACACCAATGGCAACTATGAACAGACCCGGTATTATCCGGCCAGCCAGATCAACACCTCCAATGTCAAAGATCTTCGCCCGGCCTGGATTTTTCAAACGGAAATCGTGGACTCGCTGGAAACATCGCCGATCGTCGTAAACGGCATCATGTACGTCACAACGTCTTTCAACCACGTCTATGCGCTGGACGCGCGTACTGGCAAAGAGATCTGGCATCATAAACATGCCATGGGTCCGGTCACGACCTATTGCTGTGGACCAAACAACCGCGGCGTAGCCGTTTCAGGCGACAAGGTTTTCATGGGCACTCTTGACGCCAAGTTGGTGGCTCTGGACGCTAAAACTGGCAAGCAACTTTGGGAAACCCAGATTGCCGAGCCAGAGCTTGGCTATTCGGAAACCATGGCACCAAGCGTCGTGGACAATATGGTGCTGATTGGTACCAATGGCGGTGAGTACGGTATCCGTGGCTTTGTGAAAGCTTTTGATACCGAAACTGGCGCTGAAATCTGGAACTTCAATACAGTCCCAGAAGACTCGGTTGGCGTCTGGGCGACCCACGATGCAACGGGCCGCGACATGCTGCGTGATATCGATGCTGAAAAGGCGGCCCTTGCCACTATGGGCGACCCCTACGCGACCCTCGGCGGTGGCGTCTGGCAGAACCCGGCAGTCGACCTTGACACTCGGACCATCTATTTCGTCGTCGGCAACCCATCGCCTGACCTCGACGGATCGCTTCGTCCTGGGGACAACCTTTACACTGATAGCCTTGTTGCAGTGAACTTGGATACTGGCGAATATGTTTGTCACTTCCAGTACATCGCCCACGACGTCTGGGACCTGGACGCGGTCTCGCCTCCGATCATCACAACGGTCGCGGACGCGAACGGCAATGACGTGAAAGGTGTGCTCCACGCGGGCAAAACGGGCCATGTCTATGTCCACAATGCCGATGACTGCTCGATGATCCGCTTCTCGGAGGCCATGGTGCCGCAAGAGAACATGTGGGTTCTGCCTACCGCTGACGGAGCAAGGATGCTTCCGGGAGCCAATGGTGGTGTCGAATGGTCACCGATGGCGATCGATCCGAACCACCGGCTGAGCTATGCGATCAACCTGCATCAGCCGATGACTTATACGGTGCGTTCGACCCCCTATCCTGAAGGCAAGCTTTGGTTGGGCGGCTCCTTCGACGTGATCCCAGATGAAGAACAGTGGGGCAACGTCACCGCAGTCGACTATGATACTGGCGATATCGCCTGGCAGGTTCGCACTGCCGAGCCGATGATCGGCGGCATTCTGGCCACGGCTGGTGGTCTGGTATTCACCGGCGAAGGCAACGGGCTTTTCAAGGCCTATGACAGCTCGAACGGTGGTGAGTTGTGGCGCTTCCAGGCGGGTGCCGGCGTCAATGCGCCTCCCTCCAGCTATACGGTCGAAGGCCAGCAATTCATCGTTGTTGGTGCGGGCGGTAACGCACAACTTAACTTCAAGCGTGGTAACAATATTATTGCTTTCACCCTTGCAGACTAAGACGTAACATCACGATAAGAAGGGCGGGCTTACCAGTCCGCCCTTCTCTTGTATGGAGACCGAAACATGAGACTGCTCCTTTCTTCGCTGACGCTGGTGCTTTTGGCGTTTCCTGCTTTCGCGATGGACGATTTTGTCCTTCAGGACGAAGTTGCCCTTTGCATGGGCTGTCACGGAGAAGACGGTGTGCCAATTGACCCAGAGTATCCGGTGCTTTGGGGCCAGCAGTATTTCTATACTTTCACCCAGCTTCGTGACTATAGCGCAGGGCGCCGGGAAAACGAGATTATGACCCCCATCGCCGCCGAGTACACGCGGGATCAGGCCAAGCTTTTGGCCGAGCATTTCGCAGCACTCGCATGGCCCAACATTCCGGGCGAGGTGCAAGACGGCGACCAGCAGATTGCCGAACGGGGCATCACCGGTGGGCAATGCAGCGCGTGTCATGGAAAATGGCAGGGCGACAGCCGCATTCCGCGGCTTGCAGGTCAGCAGGTGGATTATATCCGCAAGTCGATGCTGGACTTCAAAAACGAAGTCCGGATGAATGCACCCGACAAGATCAGTACAATGAAGCAACTCGATGACGAGACCATTGAGGCGCTGGCACGCTATCTTTCGACCGTCGCCGTCCAGTAGGCCTAAGGCTTCAGCAAAGCACGAATCTCGTCATTGTCCGCAAGATCAGATGCAGTAACGCCTGTTTTGTCGGTGATGCCGGTGTCGGCTCCCGCCTTGGCGAGATAGTCCACCATCAACGCATGTCCACGCTCGGACGCAATCATCAGCGCCGTGCGGCCTCGGTCGTCCTGACGGTCTATCTCTGCGCCTGCGTCCAACAATAGCTGAGCGACGGCCACTCCATCGGGGGCTGGCGCATCATTCGCATGCCCGGCGGCCCACATCAGCGCGGTGAGGTTGTTGCCCCAAACCCGGTCCGAATCCGCGCCAGATTCGAGCAGAACCTCGACAATTGCCGGAAAAGCCCGCCCGGCCGCATAAATTAACGCTCCCTTGCCATGCCGATCCTCGGCGTCAGGGTCCGCGCCCGCATCCAGCAGCGCCGCAAGCATTCGTCGGTCGCCCTCAAAGGCGGCGGCCATGACCGGCGTGACGCCTTCGCGGTTGGCGTGATTTGCGTCAGCACCAGCCGCAATCAAGTCAGAGACCATGCGCGGGCGAGAATTCTGAACGGCGGCCAGCAGCGGTGTCGTGCCCCCGAGGTTGGGGTGATCGAGCATGGCTCCGCGTTCGAGCAGGATTGCAACAATCTCGCGCGCCCCGCGCCCTGCGGCCACGTTCATTGGCGTGCCGCCGAAGCGGTTTCGCGCTTCGACCGACGCGCCACTCTCAAGAAGCGAAAGCGCGGTCTCTGGACAATCCAGTGCTGCAGCTTCGAACAAGGCCTCGTTTAGGATCCTGCCCTCTAGGTTCGCAGGCGATTGGGCGATCCGCGTCTCAAGCGTTTCGCAAACGCGCGTGACGGTTTGTGCGCCGGCGGCACCGGCGGCAAGAAGAGCAAAGGTGAGCGTGGTCATCCTGATCATTTTACAACAAACACCCCACTGAACCCCTGCGTGTCCAAGCCTTCGATGTAATAGCGATACTCTCCTGGGCGCTGCGGAATGAACCAGATGTCAATTTCGCCCTCGTCGTCGAATTCAACAGCGTGCAACCCAAAAGGTTTGACTTCCTTGTCCTCAATGACAACCTGATCAATCCAGCTTTCGCGGAACAGACCCGGGGCAAGCAGTTTGTATTCTTCAAGTCCATCGCTCTTGATCCTCCAGCGATAATAGACGCCGGTTTCAACCTCATAGCGGGTCACCGAAAACCCTGTCGTGGCATCCAGAACCAGCGGTTCCAAACGGTCGGCCCTACGCGTCGGATCGCCCCCGGCAACGGCCATGCCCACGAGTGAAATGAGGATCGCCGAAGCAAGTAGCGGTCTGGTAATTTCTAACATAATGTCTGCGGCCCTACCTGTGATGTCGCCTCGTGAGGCTATCACCCAGTAGAGAGACATGGCAATCGCTTGACGTTTTGCAAACGTCAGTGTTCGTGTTCCCGACGTCAACACAAGTATGGATCCAGTGTTAGTAAGTGAGTTGTAGGTACATGTTCCTCGCGTCTAGCAAAGGTCCGCTAGCACTGCAAAACTGAGGGGAAATTGCTTGCGGTGCGGTTTCTGGTGGGTCACATTTGGATGGTCAAGAAAAATCGATATTTGGTGTCGAATTGGAGGGTGCGTGGGCGGTAGCCATAGCGATTAAATTCCTAGTAAACGAGCCGCCTTATTTAAGAGGACTCATTCCAAGCCTAACTTTTGGTCAGGTAGTCCACTTTGATCCA
>CAJQNG010000065.1 GCA_905479635.1 uncultured Boseongicola sp.
CATCTCGCGGCTCAAGCCGGGGTGCGCTACTCCCTCGAGAACCCCCACGCCTATATCGCAAGCAATGTTTTGGGGACACTCAACGTTATGGAGGCCGCTCGCAAGTTGGAGGTTCAGCACCTCTTGATGGCTTCCACATCATCCGTCTATGGCGCCAATACCGAGATGCCTTTTAGCGAGACTGAAAAGGCCGACACGCAGCTGACGATCTATGCCGCAACAAAGAAGGCGAACGAGAGCATGGCGCATTCCTACGCCCATCTCTGGGACCTTCCGACCACGATGTTCCGCTTCTTTACAGTCTATGGCCCTTGGGGTCGCCCGGACCTGGCACTTTTTAAATTTGTGGATGCAATGCTGGATGGCCGACCGATCGATATCTACAATCATGGGGAAATGTATCGGGACTTTACTTACGTGGACGACCTTGTGCGTGGTATTAGGCTCCTGATCGACGCGGTACCGGAGCGCCCTGAGCATCCGAGCGATATCGCAGAGGGTGACAGTCTTTCGCCCGTCGCTCCATTTCGCATCGTCAATATCGGAAACTCGGAAAAGGTCCGACTACTCGATTTTGTCGATGCGATTGAAGAAGAGCTCGGGATGCCCGCTATCCGAAATTACATGGATATGCAGCCCGGCGATGTGCCTGCGACCTGGGCCGATGCCAGGCTCTTGCAGTCACTGACTGGATATCGTCCTGAGACGAACATTCGCAAGGGCATCCATGAGTTTGTTAAGTGGTTCCGGGACTATTACCAAAAATAGGAGCCGTATCACCGCGGAAATCAGACCTTCGCCGCGGCCCTTACGGGCTTACCGATGTTGGCTGGAACATCAAATCTGACTTCATGTCACCAATAGGCAAACGAGATATACCCACGGCAGCTACTGTGAAGGATCATCGGTTCGAGGCTCTGGAGTGTAAGCAGTGTGGATTAAGAAAGCGTTTCTTCATTTTGCTTGGTGGGAAGCACGGTCGGCTATGTGCCTTGTGTTATCGTCAACTTCTGGCAATATTTTGTTGTGGGGCAGTGCCAAAACTAAGGGGCCCAAGCGCTATGACTATTGACTGCTTTAGCGAGGTTATCTTTCGTGGCTAAACTTGATGTCGATCCCGCCATCTTGGCAGAGCTAGCGCCAAACGGAACGCTGCGTGCGGGTATAAATCTGAGCAACTTTCTATTGGTAACAGGCAAGGCCCCAAATGGTGACCCGGTCGGCGTATCCCCTGATATGGCGACGGAGATTGCGACCCGGCTTGGAGTTTCAATTCAGTACGTCTTGTATCCCGATCCCGGTTCACTGGCGGACGCCGCAGAGAAAGGCGAGTGGGATATCGGCAATATCGGCGCAGAGCCGCAGCGCGCAAAGACAATTGCATTCAGTGCAGCGTATTGTGAGATCGAGTCTACCTATCTGGTGCCCGCTGGATCACCGATCCGTTCGATTGCTGAGGTTGACCGACCAGGAATTCGCATCGCAACCAAGGGGCGAGCCGCCTACGGACTTTGGCTTGAAAACAACCTCCGCCATGCTGAACTCGTGCAAACTGACAGTATCGATCAGTCCTTTGATGCCTTTGTTGAACAGAGGCTTGATGCGCTTGCTGGATTGCGCCCGCGCCTCATCGTGGACGTTTTGCGACTACCAGGTGCTCGCCTCCTTGACGGGCAGTTTAGTGCGGTACAGCAAGCGATAGGGACCCCGCGCAAAAACGCCGAAGCGGCATCTTGGCTCTTTAAGACGGTCGAGGATCTCAAGGCATCGGGCTTTGTTGCCGACCTGATCACAAAGCATAAAGTCGATGGATTGAGCGTGGCTCCAATCGTGTGAAAGCTAGAATTCGTACAATTGCGTGCGTTCAGTTGCGAACTTGCCGATGCTGGAGAATGCGTACACTGCAAGCGCAGGCTACGCCACTCTAGCCGCGGGTCTTGTCAGTCTAGGACTTCAACTCTCCGGGTCTCCAATGCCTGCTTCACGGAACCTTATGCTGTCGCGAAAGGAGCGAAAAACCTGGCGTATGCGCACTGCTCCCAGTGCATTTTCTCAACCACAGCTTGGACGTTTCGGCCTCAAATTGATCCAACGGCCACTTCCAGCGTTCTGGTCTTGTGCACATATGGTGGCACCAAGTCGGAGCGGAACGTCACTGGGGTGCCGTCTTTAGCTCGAACCTTGGGAAAACGTACATTCACCGGGCCAATGCCCGTTTGAACCGGGCGCGCTGGGTGATGGCCGTTGCGAACAACTGCCGCATGACCTGCTGCCGTGCGTGCCTCCGCAAATTGCGCGAGGAAGCCTTCCAGCTCAGCTTCAACCGCAGTGGCTATCAATTGCTGCGCGCCTGTTCTCAAATCCGTCAATGCGTCCGAAATCCCGTCTCGACTGGCAAAATCAACAATGTTATCCGTTTCCATGGTGGTGTATCTCCTGCGGTTGGGTTGGTGTCTCGCAACAACAATTCAACCAGATACGCCGCCAACCTTCAAATCCTCAAACACCAGATTCAGTCATAGCTCAAAATCAGCTGGATAGGAGTTATTCAGGGCGAACTATCCTACGCGGTGCGGA
>CAJQNG010000066.1 GCA_905479635.1 uncultured Boseongicola sp.
GAAGGACCCAATCCCTCAATGTCTGGCGATCCATCCCGCCAATTCGTGCAGCCTCTGTCCTGTTCATGCCGTCATAAACAGCTGCGAGGGCCAGCAACCGACGTATCTGGCGATTGTCGCGGCATCGGCGCGATAACTGGCGCAGGGTGGGAGCAGTGAAATCACGGCGAAGAGGTATGGCAGCAGGCATGGCAAATCTCCTTTGCCATGGTGAACCAGAAAATCAATGTCTTGTGAATCCCCAGAGAGTCAGAAATTGCTGACTTTGGTATGAGTGGCATTACTTCGTTACCGATCCGGCGGCAGAAGACGCGTTTGTTTTCGTCGAGCTGTTCGTTCCCGGGAAGTGCAAGACGATCTGGGTCGAAGACGCCAATGCCTGTGCTTGTCTGCCAACCGGGAAAGATGTACGCGGTTCTGTTCCAGTTCGGGAGATTGCCTATCATGTACATGGCGAAGACGCAGGGCTTTGAATCTGGGCCGACGCCGTTGATTGGTGGCACATAATGACGGACCCTGCCCTGTTTTGGACTGCGGCCCTTGCGGCGGCGTTCTTTGTGGGCGGCAGCAAGGGTGGGCTGCCGATGATCGCGCTTTTAAGTGTGCCGACAATGTCGCTGGTGATGTCACCAATGCAGGGGGCCGCATTGCTGTTGCCGGTCTATCTGGTCAGCGATGTCTTTGGCATCTGGATTTACCGGCACTCTTTTTCTCGCAGGAACCTCGCGATCCTGATACCGGCGGCAGCGACTGGCGTCTTTGCAGGCTGGCTATTGGCGGGGGACACAGACGAAAACGTAGTGCGGGTGATTATCGGCTGTGTTGGGTTAACGTTTCTTGCGATGCGGCAGCGCAGCCGAATGATTGGCAAGCGCAATCCCCAGCCTGCGGACGTCCCGCGCGGGCTGATCTGGGGAAGTGTGTCTGGCTTTACCAGCTTTGTCTCACATGCAGGCGGCCCTGCGTTTCAGCTTTACGTCCTGCCACAGCAACTGCCGAAGCTGATGTTCGCGGGCACCTCGACGATCTTGTTTGCCATCATCAACGTGATGAAAGTTCCGCCCTACCTTGCATTAGGGCTGATTGAATGGGGCGATCTGCGTACCGTCGCGATCCTGTCCCCAATGGCGATCTTTGGAGCTTGGGTTGGCTACCGCCTGACGCGGCTAATTCCGCAGCGTGCATTTTTCATCGTCGTAGAGATTGCGCTGTTCCTGATCTCGGTGAACCTGATCCGCGTTGGACTAAGCAGCTGAATCTCTTAGGTTGCGATCGGGTCGCGTCGGATTTTCATCTTGGCACGGTCGCGGCAAAGCGCATGCAGAAAGCAGGTTGCCTCGGCAATACGGATAACCTCGCGCGCGGTGTCGTCCTCGATTCCGGTATCCATGTAGACGTGGGTTTCGACCGGGTCGCTCGTGCCGCCCTGCCCGCTACCACCCGATGCGCCGCCTTGGGTAAAATGCAAGTCCTGCACCACGCGGTAGGCGTTGACTGGCAGTTTAGCCATGTGGGAATAGCGTCCGATCTGGGTCATGAAGCAGAAAGCGAGACCAATCGCAAAATAGCTGCCGGCATCCGGGGCGATAGCTGAATCAGCATCCGGTCGGTCGTCGACTATGAATACCCAAGAAGACGAACATTCCTTGTATTGCTCACGCAGGCACTCGTAAGTGCCATCGGGTCGCACCCGGCAGATTGTGCGCAAGTGCAGCAAAATCTTGGAGCCATCAAGAGCCGGGGCTGGTTCCGGGTCAGCTGCGATGCGGCGGGCCATGTCTTCTTCTGACAGTGTGATCTCGGCCAGTGGCTGATGGCGGTTTGCATCTGCTATTGGTCCTAGCTCTGCAATCGGATCGCCGGGATCAGCAAGGGCGTCGCCGGGTATGGCCGCGACTTTCACCGGGTCAATTTGTACGCCGTTATGCGTGAGACTGAAGAGGCTTATCTTTTCATCCCGCACCAGACCGTTAACAGGGGCTGCAGCGATGGCGTCCATAATCAGTTGCCGGGTTTCCTCGGCACTTGCGGTGCTTTGACAATCCAGTGAAACCTCTGGCGACATCGCACTTGAGACCATTGTGCCACGGGGGAATGAGCCATCGCGGTAGTAGAAGTTTTCGACAACCAACACTGGATTTTCCAGTGTGATCTTCCGCTGTGAGGCCAGTGCTAGCAGTTCGGTCATAAACGATGCAGCCATGCCGACACCAACAAAGCTAAGCGGGTTGGGGGCCACGTTGCGGCCGCCCAGATGCGCGCCCTCATCAGAGGCAAAGCGCCACGCCCGCCCGGTCCGGCCCGACAGGGTAACACCTTCTTTTTGGATGCCTTCAAGCGAACGGACCCAAGCTCGGATCGATTGACCGTGCCGGTTCGGCGGGGCCTCTAGCCCTACCGTGTCGAGGCCATCGACGGCGTAAATCACCGGGCGTCCGATCTCTTCAAGTGTCGTGTCTGTCATGATCAAAGCTTTCCTTCAGGTCGGCTTGGGTCGCGTGGTGACTGCATGATGGGGCGGTTCATCATCAATAAGAACCCTTGCGACATTTTCCCAGGCTTGCGCGAACAGATGTTGGAATGCCTGTTGGCTGACGCCGGCGATATGCGGTGTGAGGATCAGTCGGGCAGAGGCCGTCGCGCTGAGCGTCAAAAGCGGATTGTCGGCGGTGGGTGGTTCGGTGCTGTAAACATCGACCGCCGCTCCGCCAATCCGGCCCGCTTCTAGCGCGGCGGCAAGTGCTGCCTCATCCACGATGCTGCCCCGCGCGGCGTTGATCAGGATGGCATCGGGTTTCAGGAGCGCCAGTCGCGCGGCGTCTATCAGATTTCGTGTGCTATCTATTAGCGGTACATGAAGGCTGATTATATCGGCAGTCGCCAAAAGGTCGTCTAGACTGTGCGGCTGCGCCCCAATCCGGTCAAGTGCGGTGCTGTCGCGGGCCGGTCCAGGATCGTGATACGAAATCTGCGCACCCATCGCGTGGCATCGTTCCGCGACGGCCAGACCGATGATGCCCAGGCCGACAATGCCGACAGTCAATCCGCCCAGCCCCTTAAGATTTGCGGCAACCATTGCGGCACGGTGAGCCGCATAGTTGCCGCCGCGCAGAGGCTCGGTTGCGGCAAAAAAACCCCGACTGATTGCGATGGCATTTGCAGTGACATACTCGGCCACAGCCGCGTTGGATCCGCCGGGCACATTCGCCAGTGCGATGCCTTCTTGCGTCAGAACAGCTTGGTCGACGCGGTCAAGCCCCGCGCCAGTGATCTGCACAAGCCGCAGGGTTGTGCTGCGAAAAAGGTCAGAGGAAAGTGCAGGGCCAACCGCCGGGATTACCAGCGCCCGGACCTGCTGCATCAGGTCGGGAACATCCGCGTCGATGGGGTCGCGATAGATGATATCGAGGCCCTCGGGCGGCGTGACCCCAACGGCGTGGAAATTGGCCTCGGGCCGCAGGCAAAGCACGTCAGGCATTGTTGGGACCTGCTGTCTCCGTCAAAACGGTGATTTCGGGACATGGGAAATAGCACAGCAAGGTCAACACGATGGTGCCAGTGTTGCGCGTCACATGCCGCTCGTTCGCCGCAATATGGATAGTGTCGCCGGACTCCATCGCAAAGCTCGCGCCCTCAACCCATGTGATCCCCTGCCCTGACAATACATGGATGCATTCAGAACAGTCGGGATGCCAGTGCGGCAGGCGCGCGGTATCCCCGGCTTGGGGCACCGCGATCTCGACAAACCGCAGCGCGCAGTCCGCACCCTGCGCGCCGGACAGGATTTCACGCGACCTCCGTCCGGGAAGATTCAATTCGACAGCGTCCTTTAGCGTGACTTTGGTTGCCATAGCCTATTCCGCCGCCTCGGTTTTTGTGGACGCGCCCTGAATCCTGTCGAGTTGCGCGAAGATGGCTGTCGCCTCGGCCGCAATGGCGCTGGCGATATCTGCAATCATCTTGCGGCCACGGTCGGCGGTGGCGGGCGAAGGGTCGCCATACCAGCCGGTCGGCGCGATCGAGCGAATATCGGTCAGAATCGGCACAAAGCTGCGGGTGCGGCGCAGTTTATCCATGTGTTCGCCTTGCCGCTTTTCAGATGACTTCTGTGCGCGATCAAGATGCACAAGGTGGCCATGATCCGGCAGCACTGCCAGCGCCTCTATTTCGCCGGCATGGGTCAACCCGTTACAATCCGGCCCCCAGAGATCCTCGGCGACATAACAGGCCTGCGCGATCACGACGCTCATGCCGTGGGAGCGGTGCAGCTTTTCAGCCGCCAACCCCAGTGAGGCTGAGTTGCCCTCGTGCCAGTTCACAATCAGCAATTTCTTGGCCCCATGCCGGGCTGTCGACAAACAGGTCTCGATCACCACCTGCTGGTAGGTTTCCGGACTGAGCGAGATGGTCGCCTCATAAGGCATATGCATCGGCGTCACGCCCAGCGGCCCACCGGGCAGGACGACGCCATCCATCTGTTCCGCCACCGCATGGCTGACGCTGTTGGCCGCAAAGATATCGGTGCCGGTGGGCAGATGGGCGCCGTGCTGTTCGACACTGCCGCAGGGCAGGATGACCAGCGGGTGGCGCTCAAATTGCGCCTTGATCTCGGGCTGCGTGAGTTCGATGAAATAGCGCGACATGTCGGGCCCTCCGGTCAGGTTGACCCTTGATCTTCCGCGGCCACACGCGCGTGCGCGGTGTCCAACACCTCGGACAATGCGACGCTCTGCCCTTTGCGTTCGATCGAGGCCAGTGCAGCGTTGACGATGCCCAAGGCCACTAGACCATTGGACGCTTCCAATTCGACTTTTTCACCAGAGCGGCACATGTCAGCGAACATATCGAGTTCGTCAGTAAACATGTTGGACGCGCCCATATCGAGCACCTCACGCTTGCCATAGCCGTCCTTGCCGCGTTGGATATAGAGCGTCGAGGTCTCGTGTACGCGGTCAGGGTCGTCCCAGCTGCCGAAGTCGAGTTCGAAATGCATCAGCCCCTTTTGGCCATAAACACGAATGTAATAGATGCCCGGCGAGGTCCAGCACGAACCGACATAGCCCAATGCGCCGCTCTTGAAACGCAGTGTTGTCATTGACTGATCGTCAACCTCTGCGCCAACCGGCGAAAGTTTTGAGGCGACGGAGGACACGTCTTCCACCGGGCCGCCAAGCATATAGAGGCTGTCAAAAAGATGGGTGGCAAGTTGTGACAACGGCCCCCCCGGTGCCTTGTCGCGATACCATCTCCAAGTGTCGGGTGTCAGTTCCAGTGCCCGCTCGTTCGAGAAATTCGATTCCATGAACGACAAGGTACCAAGTTCACCACTGTCGATGGCATCTTTCATCATCCGTGCTCCACGCAACAGCCGCGCCGAGTGGCCGACCATCGCCTGCACGCCATATTTCCCCTGCAATGCCTCAAGCCGAATTCCGTTCTCCAACGTATTTGCAATCGGTTTTTCGGTGTAGATATGCTTGCCGGCCTTTGCGACGGCCTCGGCCACTGGAAGATGCTGCTCATTGGGAACGGTCAGGATGACCCCTTTGATCTCGGGATCGGCAAGCATCTCTTCAAGGCTGTCAGCCGAATGCACACCGTAATCGGCCTCAAAGGCGTCACGCTTTTCGGCGCTGCGGCTGTAGCCGCGAACGATCTCAATTTTGTCAGACTGACGCGACGCACGGGTCAGCACCCGCGCCCACCTGCCCAACCCCACAATTCCGACTTTGATCTTGCCGATACTCATGTGGCATCCTTTCCAACGCACGAGCCAGTTGATAAATATTGTAGGACTGTCATACAATCTTAGTCAAGGAAGCTCATGACTAATATGCTGAATATCAAACGTGCGGCTGCCCCTTTACGACAAGAGGTGCTGCAAACGTTGCGGACTGAAATTATCGAAGGCAGGCTTGCACCAGGTCAGCGGTTGACTGAACGCGCGCTGACCGAGATGCTCGACGTTTCCCGAACAGTACTACGTGAAAGTCTAAGACAGCTCGAAGCGGAAGGCCTGATCAGTCTTGTCCCTAACAAGGGCCCTATGGTGCGTGCGCTTACCGTCGAAGAAGCGCGTGAACTCTACCGCATCCGCGAGATGCTTGAAGGACTAGGGGCCCGGCTTTTTGCGGAGACTGCCAAGCCCGCTCAGGTCAAGGCATTGGAGGTTGCACTGACGAGAGTCGAACGGGCCTATGCCACCGATGAACCCCAAGTCATTCTGACGGCGAAGAATGATTTCTACGATGCAATCCATAGCGGCTCGGGCAGTGAAAACCTGTCAAAAATGACGGCAACTGTTTTAGCACAAATCTGGCGATGGCGGGCGATCGGCCTGACCCATCCAAAGAGGTCGAAGGATAGATCGCGCGAAAGCGCCAGAAACCTGCGTGACGTGGTAGATGCAATCCGGTCAGGCGATGGAGAACGCGCGGAACAAGCCGCACGGCATGAGGCGCGCCTAGCGGCGTCCGAAGTGCTGAGACTTCTGGATTGCACAGAGTCACCGGCGTCTGAGCTTCCTGATTGACACCATTGGTACCTGCGCTGTCGCTCCACGAGAGTACGAACGCGCAATAATTCATCCAGCGACTACGATCTGTTTCCGATGGTAACGTTAACATCGATGGTTTGCGCTAACATCTGAAGCTATTGCTTTAATTGAAAAATTTCCCGGGATAGCCAGTAAGCAGGTTAACCAGCAAAGGGCAGATTCGATGGACCATGGCCGCGTAAACCCCGAATTTACATTAGATAAACAAGGTTTCGCGGGGCTGAGGGCAGCCTATTATAACGCCACAGAACCTGATCTTGTGGCCCATGCGCTGCGCCGTGACGAGGGCGAATTGGGTCAGGGCGGTACGCTGATGGTGAATACCGGCAAATTCACCGGCCGGTCGCCAAAAGACAAACACATCGTTGTTTCTGAGGCCACCGAGGATGCAATCTGGTGGGACGCCAACGCCCGGATGACTCCTGAAGCGTTTGAAAACCTTCATGACGACATGCGCGCGCATATGGCGGGCAAGGACTATTTCGTCCAAGACCTCTTTGCCGGGGCCGACCTGCGCTATCAAATTGGAGTCCGGATCGTGTCGGAACTGGCATGGCACAACCTATTCATCCGTCACTTGTTAATCCGGCCAGAACCAGAACAACTCGATGGTTTTGCCGCCGACTTCACGCTTGTGAACTGCCCCAGCTTCTTTGCCGATCCAAAGCGCCACGGCTGCCGGACGGAAACCGTGATTGCCTTTAATTTCGAAAAGAAACTGATCCTGGTCGCCGGAACCGAATATGCTGGCGAAAACAAGAAAGCGGTTTTCACCCTGCTGAACTACCTGCTGCCTGAAAAAGGCGTGATGCCAATGCATTGCTCAGCGAACCATGCCACAGGAAATGCTGTGGATACCGCCGTATTCTTTGGTCTCTCGGGAACAGGAAAAACCACCTTGTCCGCCGATCCGGACCGAACATTGATTGGTGATGACGAGCATGGTTGGTCCGACCGTGGAACTTTCAATTTCGAAGGTGGGTGCTACGCAAAAACAATAAATCTAAGCCCAGAAGCCGAACCCGAAATT
>CAJQNG010000067.1 GCA_905479635.1 uncultured Boseongicola sp.
GGCATGGCGCACGCCAGTACGGACTGGATCGCAAACAGTTCAACCGTCCGCTGGCGCAAACGCAACTATTCCAGAAGAAACTGGCGGATATGCAAACCGAAATTACGCTGGGCCTTCAGGCCGCATTGCGCGTGGGGCGGCTGATGGATTTGGGCCGTGCCTCGCCCGAGATGATCTCACTAATCAAACGCAACAATTGCGGCAAAGCGCTTGATATTGCGCGCATGGCCCGAGACATGCATGGCGGCAATGGTATTTCGGATGCGTTCCCGGTGATGCGCCACATGATGAACCTTGAGACCGTAAACACCTACGAAGGCACACATGATGTACATGCGCTTATCTTGGGTCGAGCACAGACTGGGCTTCAGGCGTTTTTTTGAGGCGGGCATCGCAGTCTCGTATGGGGATTCGGACGGAACCGTAGGCAGTTTCAAGACAAAATCAGCTTGAGCCGGGCAGGGGAGTACGGTCAGGGGATAAGCGCCAAAAGACCGATCTTTGGTTGAACGTTTGGTGCGAGAGTTTCCACCTACCATTTTAACCGCGAAACCATGTGGCGCTATGGAGCCGACCATTGTCAACCATAGGGACTTAGCCGCCGCTTTAATATTGCAGCGCAGCTTATGTACGCGGCCCTTTTCTACACAGGGTGTTTGTTGGTGTCATGATGCGGGCATCGAGGGAGATTTGCTCAAAACACCTGAAGCCAGGAAGACCCCGGTAGCGACTAGGGCGACGCCAGCTACCTTGAGAGGCGTAACGGTTTCGCCCAGAAACGCCACGCCTCCCAGTAAGGCAAGGATAGGAGTCAGCGCTCCAAAGGCGGCGGTCTCGCCAGCACCGAGAATCTGCACCGCGTAGCCGAACAAGAACATCGCCAGAATACCGATTATGAAACTCTGAAGCACAATCATCACTGCGATATCGACCTGACTTGCTGTGGCAAAGCTCACATTGCCCGTCGCGAGTAGCAGTGGGGTGACAAGTAGGGCTCCCCAGAACAGGCCGATGACCAGCCCATGCAAGGGACTGAGTCCGCTTTGACGAAAAATAACGGAGTAGACAGCAAATGCACCCGACCCCGTCAAAAACATCAAATGGCCTTTCCATGCGCCGTCGTCCGGTCCCGCAAGCATCTGCCATAGGCTGACGATAATCGCACCGGACAGGATCATCGCTAAACCAAGTCGGCGGCGCGGTCCGGTGACTTCTCCGGCCATGGCATAGGCCGCCAGCGCAGTCCAGAACGGCAGCATTCCCGGCGCCAGTGCCCCGCCGTCCGAGGCGGGCGCATAGGTCAGTCCTTTAGAGATCACGAAGGGAAAGATTGCGCTGGCACCAACCATCAATATTGCTGCGCGTGGCAGGGACTGCCCGTAGGGCACGACACCCAGTCGCCACATAAGCGGAGCCATCACCAATGCGCCCGGAACGAGGCGCAGGACTAGAAGCTCTTCGACAGTGAAACTTCCCTGCACGGCAAACCGTGTGACCAGCATGAACGCCGCCCATATCGTAACCGTGGCAAGCGCGGCGACCAGGCCGAGTGCCCGCGTTCTAGGGAAGTCCATAGAGCTGGCCTTTCACGAGTAGCCCACCGACCTAGCTAAACATCATGGCGTTTGGGCCTGCCAGCCAAAAGCTTATATCGCCGGGGGCATTGTCAGATTAAACTCATCGTTTAGAGTTTGGGACAGGATTTTCGGCCGCTTTCGCGTCACGCTGTTTGTTGCTTATCAAGCAAACAATGAAATTATGTCCGAGCCTAAACGCTCAGGGCGACGGCAGAACGAACAGAACCGACTAATCTGACACTTCTCATCAAGTCATCGACTTCAAGCCGCTTCGTGCCGGGGGCAGGGGACGTCACCGGTTCAATAGAGCGGGATGTGAGTATCTTTTTCTTTTAAAGCATATCACCACGATGAGTTCGCGCCTATGCATCTTCTTTTTCATAAATTCCAAAGCCACGGTTTTGCAGGCCTTTTTGGATCTCATAAATCGAGCCACGACTTTCTGGCTGTGGCAACGGGATGCGCACCGGGATATCTTTGAGCCGAGGGGTGATCGACGGCGTCCCGCACAGCATCTTTTCGTTATACTCGTCCAGCGAGCCGAAAGAGGTCATTGACCCCATCACCGGAAACGCATCCGCCGCCATGCCCTCAAAGAACAGCAAACGGCGATCCTGTGTGGATGTATTCAAAGCAGAACCATGCACAATTCGCGCATGATGGATAGAGATTGATCCAGCAGGCCCCATCAGTGGCACGGCATCTTTGATGTCCAAACCGTTCGCGGCCAGATCCATTGCTCCGACAAACACGCCATCTGAATGATGATCAAATATCGGCCCCTTATGAGTGCCGGGGAACACCATCAAAGGGCCATTTTCCAGCACCATGTCGTCAAGGATTACGGCGACGGCCATCACATCGTCATTGGTGTGCGGGTAAAACGCAAAATCCTGATGCCATTCCACCGCCGCACCATAGCCGGCACATTTCATGTTCAGTTTGCTGGTGTGCAGGCGCAGATCAGGACCAATCAGATCGCGCATCGAGGCAAGTACATGATCTGAATACATCAGATCACGCGCAACATCGCTGAACGTATGAGGCAGCTTGATCCGCCTAATTCGCGGTGCTTCGGGCGTGTGGCTGTCTTCAAGGTCTAGGCGGTCATTGCTGACCGTCAGGCCGCGCGCTTCTTCCTCAAACCGGGTGATTTCGGTTCGAATATTAGCAATAACATCGTCCGGTATTTGATTTTCAACGATCAAATAGCCGTTTTCGTTGTAAAAATCTATCTGATCCTGCGTCAGCACTTCGCGCCTTGCATTATCCTTTAGTCCGGTTTCAAGGTGTCGAGCATGGGAAACACAACGACCCGATAAACTTGTATCCGACATTCCCCAAGGAGAATGCGTTCTCCCGCATGTTGCCGCTGACTTGTGCCCCAATCAAGCCTTCTGGGTGCCCCGTACCGTGATGCGGGCCTGACATACGACCTGAGGGCACTGTCAGAGAAAACTGTCTTGAGCCGGGCAGGGCGAGTGCACTAGTGGAGACTAGTTTGCATTCGTCTGAAAGTACCAAGGTATTGACTCATATAATATTTTGGAATGCAATGTAGTCAGACGGCGCGATGAATGCACCGTATGCGGTCGGGAAAGCAACCCGGCACAAACGACTCTTGGAGGTCACATGAAAAAGTCGATCAAGACCACGGCATTTGCGTCCGTGATTGCAATTAGCGCGTCAATGGCTGCAGCGGATGGAATTGTAACGGTGTATACGGCCGTCCCGCAAAACTTCATCGACGCGTTGGTGCCGATGTTTGAAGAGCAGACCGGTACGTCTGTCGAAATCATCAAGGCGGGCTCTGGCGAACTGCTAAACCGTTTGACGGCTGAGGCCGACTCTCCGATGGGCGACGTTCTTTGGAGCGTGGATGGCACTGTGATCGACTTTAACCCGGGGCTTTTTGAAGCCTACGAAGCCGCGGGTACCGACATGCTTGCCGACGGCATGAAACAAAGCGATATGTGGTCCCCATTCACCGCTGTTGTCATGACTTTTATCGTCAATGAGAGCAAACTCGACGGCAAGCCAGTCCCCGACAGCTGGGCCGCATTGGCTGATCCGATGTACGACGAAATGATCTCGTCAGCGCGTGCCGAAGCCTCCGGATCCGCCTACATTCAGTTGGCGACCGTCCTGCAAGCTTTTGATAGTGAAGAAGCGGGATGGGAAGTCTATAAAGGTATGCTCTCAAACTTCGTTTTGTCCGATAGCTCCGGCGCGGTGCCGCGTTTCGTCAATGACGGCGAACTTGCTGTTGGTGTGACACTCGAAGACGCAGCATTGCGTTACGTTGAAGGCGGCGGGCCGGTGCAGATCGTCTATCCGGCAGAAGGCACGGCAATTGCACCGGACGCCATGGCATTGATTGCCGGGGCACCAAATGGCGACAACGCCAAGGCATTTCTCGACTTCATGTTGTCTCAAGAAGCACAGACGGTTGTGGCCGAACAAGGGCGTCGTCCCGTACGTTCAGACGTTGGGTCTAATCCAGCGCTGTTGCCGTTGGCCCAAGTGAATTCGGTGGGCTACGATGGTAAGTGGGCAGCTGACAACCGGGCTCGCCTTGTTGACCAGTGGAAAGACATGGTGCTTGACGTTCAATAAGAAACTACAATCGCCGGGTCCGGATTGACCGGACCCGGCCCCTTATTATTGCGGGTGAACTGAATGGCTTCGGTCGAAATTAAGGGAATCCGCAAGCTTTATGGCGATGTGGTGGCCCTGTCGGACATAAATATTTCAATTCCGTCTGGATCCTTCTTTACGCTTCTTGGGCCATCCGGATGTGGCAAGACTACGCTGCTTAGAACAATTGCCGGATTTCATGACCAGAATGCCGGACGTATCGAAGTTGATGGCAAGTCGATTGAGGGCCTTCCTGCCTATCGGCGAGACGTCGGTATGGTGTTTCAGGATTATGCGATTTTTCCGCATATAAGCGTTCGCGACAATGTCGCTTTTGGCCTTAGGCAACGCAAGGTGTTGGCGTCGGACATTTCAAAACGCGTGGCTGACGTTCTAGAAGTTGTACAACTGGGTGCTTTCGCAGATCGCATGCCGCACGAGTTGTCAGGCGGGCAGCAGCAGCGTGTCGGACTTGCGCGAGCCGTCGTGATCCGCCCAAAAGTGCTTTTGATGGACGAGCCGCTGTCGAACCTTGATGCGCGCCTGCGTGTGGACCTGCGCGCAGAACTGCGCCGTATTCAGCGCGATCTTGGGATAACCACGGTTTATGTAACACATGATCAGGAAGAGGCTTTGGCGATGTCTGACACCGTTTGCGTTATGCATCAGGGTGTCATTCAGCAGGCGGCTAGCCCGCTCGACATATATTTGCGCCCTGAGAACAGGTTTGTTGCGACCTTCGTCGGCGCGTGCAATTTCATGTCCCTGTCGAAAGAGGGGGGACAATTCTCGCTGAAGTCGAGTGGGGCGAGAGTCTTCGATGCGGCAGGATTCAATGCTACAGAAATCGCCTGTGCCGTGCGGCCCGAAACGCTACGCGTTGCATCGGGTCACGTCACTCCGAGCCCTGAAGAGATCGCGATCCCGGCTAAGATATTAGATGTCAGTTTTATCGGACGAGAAATGGAAGTGCTTACGATCACCGACGGTGGCGAACAGTTGAAATCCCTGGCACGCCCAGACCCCGCTATTATTGAATTAGCCAACGGCAGTTCTGTCACGGTATTGGTTAAACGTGATGATCTGGCCTTCTTTGAGGCGACTGAAGTTGGCCGGCGCGTCGGATGATCAGGCAATTGCGCAGACCTGACTTTTGGACCGTCGTGACTGGCGTTATTTTGGTTGTTCTTGTCGTACTACTTTTGATCCCGATTATTCGCGTTCTTTTGTTGTCTTTTGTTGACGCCGATACGCTGAAATGGACGTTGGGCAATTACGTCGAAGTCTTTACGCGGAATTTCTATCTCAAAGGACTGAAGAACACGTTGTTTGTTGGCTTTTTGGGTACATTAGGGGCCTGTATGCTGGGTATTCCGCTGGCATTTTTCACCGCGCGTTTCCACTTGTGGGGCCGGGCCTGGATTTCAACGCTTGCAATTCTTGTATTAGTATCTCCGCCATTCATTGGCGCCTACGCTTGGATCATGATGCTCGGCTCCAACGGTTTTATCACGAATTTTTTCGGAAGGATCGGGATCGAGACGCCAACAATATATGGCGCACACGGCATTGTTCTTGTTTTCACACTGAAGTTCTTTCCTTTCGTTTTTCTGATGACCCAGACTGCGCTGATGGCGGTGAACAAGTCGTTTGAAGACGCCGCAGAGAATCTTGGTTGCACACCATTGCAACGATTCACGAAGATCACGCTTCCTCTTGTTTTTCCGGCGATCAGCACGGGGGCAATCATCTGTTTTGTATTGTCGATTGCAGATTTCGGGACGCCGGCCATCTTAGGTCGCGGGTTCCGGACACTGTCTACAATCGCTTTTTCGGCGTATCGGTCGGAACTTGGGGGGGTGCCGACAATGGCGGTCACCGTGTCAATGATAATGATAGCTATCTCGATGCTGGCTTTGCTGGCCCAGCGCCGCATCCTCGCAAAACGGCGGTACGCGAGCAGCCTCACGAATTTGCCGGTCAAAACGCACCTCACTGGATGGCGGAATGTTGCGGTGCACGGCTTTTGCCATGGTGTGGTTCTTATTGCGATGCTGCCGTCGCTCGTTGTCGTATATACATCTTTCCTGAAGACAAACGGTCCGGTTTTCGTGGGTGGCTACGGCCTTGAAAGCTATGGCCGCATCTGGCGCACTGCACCGGAGGCTATTGCGAACAGCTTCTTATTCGCTACTGCGGCAGTGGTGCTGATCACGGCATTTTCAGCGCTGATCAGCTATGTAATTGTCCGACGCGAAACGACCGCATCAGGTGCAATTGATTTTATGATGATGGTGCCATACCTCATTCCAGGTGTGGTGATGGCGATTGGTTTTGTCACAACCTTCCGCTCTGGGTTCTTCGGCGGGATCGGGGCCGCGTGGCTCTTGGTAATGCTCTATTTTATCAGGCGCCTGCCGTACGGCGTCAGGTCAACGACATCGAGTCTCAGGCAGGTTAAGCCATCCATGGAAGAGGCAGCCATAAATCTCGGCGCGCCGCCGCTGACAGCCTTTCTGAAAGTAACTGTCCCACTGATTCTACCGGGTCTTATCGTTGGATCTCTAATGGGCTTTATCACGGCTATTAACGAACTTTCTGGAACTCTCATCCTCTATGACGCGGGGTCGATTACCATGCCGGTGTCGATCTATCTGGCCGTGCTTGATGGTGAATTCGGTTTGGCTGCCGCGCATTCGACGGTCTTACTGCTTTGTACTGGGGTCTGCGTCTACTTTGTCTTTCGATTTACCGAAAACAGAAACTCCGCTTTTCTTTGAGGGTGCCTATGCGCTTAGAAGTTTTCAACCGATCGAAATACCGTGATGGCTCAGCGCCAGGAGATGATGTGCCGCTGGTTGTGCCTGGCGTACTCTACGGGGTCTTTGATGGTGCAACCGATCCTCGCGGCACTGTTGTCGATGGCGTAGCCGTAGGACGGTTGGCTGCGACTATCGTTGCATCAGAAATGGCTGCAATGGCGTTTGACCCGGTTTTCAGGACTTTGCCGGGCTCAGACATTATCAACCGCCTGTCTGCCATCTTGAAGGAAAGAACTGACCCGCTCAACCTCGTCATTCCACCTTCGACAACCCTTGCCGTCGCGCTTGATTGTGGCGAGAGCTGGCGGTTCATTCTTCTCGGAGACAGCGGCATTCGACTGAATGGCCTCGAAGTTCACCACCACCAAAAAGTCATCGATCATGTGTCGACAGCCGCGCGCGTGGCCGTGTTCAAAGAACTTGCTGCCAAGAATGTGGATCTCGACGAAGTCGAAGCATTGACACGCAGAAGCATTTTCCTGGGCTTTGACAATGCGATTTCTGAGGGAATTATTTATGCAGCGCGTGCGCAAGCAATCGTGGAAGAAGCAATTGAAGCACTCGGGCTTAGCGATGTGGCGGATCTTGTCTCAGGCTTTCTTATGGGGGGAATTCAGACTCAGTATGGGTTTGGGAACACCACGGGGAACCCGTTGTGTTTCGACACCATGAACGGAACTACACCCCAGTTAGGAGAGCTCCAAGACTTCGAGCGAGCGAAGGCCGACGTGACGAGCGTTGAAATATTCACCGACGGCTATCCGTGTTTGCCTGAAGAAGCCACGACAGCAGCTTGGGAGGATACATTCCAAACTGCCGAGGAACAAGATTTTCACAAGATAGGTCGTTTCGCAACGGTTAAGGGATCGAGCCGCACTGAATTTTTTGACGACCGAACAGTGATAATTCTGGAATAAAGTACCTAATTCCATAGGCCACTGCTTACACTCGACGTTAAGCCGGTCAAATGCTGCGCGGTCCGCAAAAGGCCGCGTTGCAGGGTCTGCAAAGCAAAGGTAAAGTCGATGGCCAATGGCAGCAGTGAGCCCTCAGTTACAAAATTCTATTCACTGGTTTTTTACAGATGCGGAATTTGGGCTCCTTATGAACGGCCCAAGCCGACCACATGTCGTTTGCCCCAACGCTGCATAGCGGCTTTTGCTTTCGTGCCGTGACGCCATCGCGCAGCATTTTCTTGTGATCAAGGACGACAGCTGCGATCGCTAGGAGCACTCGAAAATGTACTTCAAAATCCAAATTCTCTTGGAGCCTGATCTTATCTGGCGTCGCCAAGTATGAATGCGGGTTTCTAAATGGAAAATACACGTCAACATGACCCGGCATCTTTACTGCCTGAGATAACCGTCATTGATTGTTTATCCCGGGCGCATTTTTCAGCAGGTAAGCCACTAATTCTCTGCTGAGCTATTTGAATATGGATTTCTCTCTATTTGTAACTCCCTTTGCCTCCTCGTCTGGTGCATCGAGTTGGATCACTCCGTTGATCAACACTTTCGCAACCACGCAAGGTTCATTTCCGCGATTTGACCAGGTATGATTGTTGCCGCCCTGGATCAGGACGTTCCCGGCCTTTAACAGCAAGTCATTCTCTGGCACTGCCCTCGGGTACAGTTAGTGCCGGAAAACTAGGCAGAAACCTCTAAAGCGCCTGGTTCGGCGTTTTGCAGAATTCGCGGGCAAGAAAAGCGAAGTCGCCAAATGGATCAAGGTTTTTAACTCAGTGACAGCCAGTTTTTTGATTGGGATTGATCTATTTCGCTGGCATGAGTACCCAAACCGGAGAGAAGATATGGCTACGGACCGAAAATCAAGATTGATTATGCTGTTCTTGGCCAATGGCAGGCCATCAGTAGAACGCATCGCCACCACACTTGGCACCTCGCTTGCGATTATCCAGCGAGACCTGATTGAGCTGGAGAAAATGGGTCGGATTGAGCAGCGAAATGGGTCTGCCCATATTGCAACTGGATCACGCAAAGCACTTGCTTTTTGGGAGCGCGAGCAAGGGCGTATTGACGCGAAATGCACCATTGCTTTTGCCGCATCTCAGAGGACAAGGCCGAACGAAAGGCCTTTTGGGGATGCGGGGACGGCCGTGTTGCAGCTTGCGCGGTATATTCGGGGGATGGGTTCGTCGATCAAAATTTTCTTCAAAGGTTTGGTGGTCGCTCAAGAGTTCGCACATGTTCCCAGTATCGAATTGACGCTCATCGGTGGCCGCCCTCGAATTGAAAAGTTATCGACGGTGGGATCAGCCGCAAGCTCAATGATGGAAGAGCTTTGGTGCGACTGCTTGTTTCTTGGGAAAAAAGCAATCGATGTTGAGGAGGAATTGATAAGCCTTGATGCCGAAGAGGCGGCGATCAACGCGCAAATGGTCCGTCGCAGCGCTCGTGTGACAGACTTTGCGGATAGCAGCAAATTTGGTTCTCGCGTGACACATTCGGCGGAACAGCTTGCCATTGGTCACACGCCGACTTCAGAAGCCGAGCCAACTGGTGAGTTTGCCAAGTATATCGAACGATCTGGTGTAAACTTTGCGCCGGCAGAAACCGAAAAGTCCCAGCAGGTGATTCATGCATAGGGCGATTGCGGCAATAGACGGCGGGGGCACAAAGACAGCCGCAGTCATTGCAAGACGGGATGGCAAGGTGCACGAGTTGCCAAATGCTCCAGGCTGCAATCCGCAAGACGGGACCGATTGGAAAAGCGCACTGGGTTCCATTCTGGCGCAAATTCCAAAAGACGCACTACTCGTATTGGGAATGCCGGGTTACGGCGAAGTTCCCAGCATTGATGCACATGTCACGAGATTTGTGGCAGAACGGTTTGGACCGAACTGTCATATTCTTAATGATGTTGAATTGGCGTTCCACGGCGCCTTCCCAAAGGGTGACGGCGTGTTAGTTTTGTGTGGCACGGGGTCGATGGCGGTAGGTGGAAGACAAGGCCGTATCGTACGTTCGGGCGGTTGGGGTTATGTCATTGGTGACGAGGGCAGCGCTTATTGGATTGGTCAACAGGCCCTTGCGTACGCTGCCGCCGAAATCGACGGCCGAGCGCCTGATGTACAATTTGCGAGTCGGTTGAGCGATGCTCTAGATGCGCCAAACCACCCTTTTGGTCTGTTGGAGTGGGTCGCCGCCAGTCCGGCACCAAGAGCACAAGTTGCAGAAGTCGCACGCGCTGTTGATCAACTGGACACAAAGGGTGACGCAATCGCCAGATCAATATTGGATGGAGCTGCACTGCACTTAGTTGCATTGGCGCAGTCGGTCGCTGAGCGATCCAAAGCCACCGCCCCCTATAAATGGTGTTCGGCCGGGTCAGTTTTCCAAAGCAACCGGATTGCGGCGATGGTTCAACAAAAACTTGGCCCGCAAAGCCAACCCGCAATGTCAACGCTCGGGGGCGGCCTAATGCTGGCTTCGGCAATGGCTGAATGGTCGGTCGACGCGGAATGGTCAGCGAGCATTGCCGCCCAACTTGACCAATCATGAAACTTTTACGCCAAAAGAGGACCGAAAAATGAGTTCAACCGTAAGCGGAATAACCGGTCAGTTCGACTATTGGCGCAAGGCGCAAATGCCCGCCGCACTGCCTGTATCGGATGCAATCCGCATCGTCATCGGATGTGGGACCAGCTATAATCTAGCGTTGGCTGTCGCATCTGCCCTTAGCGCGGCGGGCCACACTGCCATGGCCGTACCCGCCGGCGAATGGTTCGACCGACGCGAAGCCTATTTGCCCGAAGGCGTCCCTGCTGAAATCATAGCACTTTCACGCAGCGGGACGACCACTGAGACGGTTCGCGCGGCAACGGCCAGTCGTGCACTTGGGCTGCACGTAACCAGCGTGACTTGTGCTCCTGGAACAGTGCTCGAAACCGCCTCAGATATCGCGATTGTCTTTGACACGCATCCCGACGAAGGGATCGTGATGACCTCATCTGCCTCACTCATGCTGTTGGCAGGTTATGCGATGGCGGGGCTGAAAGTAGATGGCGCCCTGGCAGATCAGGCAGGGGTCTTGCTTGCATCTATGCAAGCGGCGGACACAACGATATTTCACTCTCGCAGTCACGTGGTCTTCTTGGGGGGCGGCGCGCATTACGGCATCATGCTCGAGGGCGGCCTGAAACTCATGGAAATGGCGATTGCTGCAACGCAAACTTTTCATCCCGGTGAATACAGACATGGCCCGATAAGTCTGATTGATGAGGGCTCTGCTGTGGTCATGCTTTACCATAGCGACACCGCAAAGGCGGACGCCGATTTGGTCAACGAAATACAGGCAAAAGGCGCATTCGTTTTAGGGATCGGCGGTCCCGGTGATATTTCACTGCCAGTTAAGGCGATCGGTGATCTGGCCGGAGCAGAGGCTCTGCCAGCGCTTCAGTTTTTGGGGGAACGCCACGCGCAATCCAAAGGTATCGACACAACTGCCCCTCGTCACCTAAGCAAGGTGGTTGTGCTCAAATGATATCCCTTGATGCCTTTCTGGATCTGCCCAAGCATCACGGTGCCGGCCGCAATGAAGTGGTCCGCCAAAATTGGACAGCGAGTTAAGATGTATCCATCACGAACGAATGGATACAAGAATGACGAAGCGACGGAACGTTTCAGACAAGTTTAAGGCTGCTGTGGCGTTTGAGGCGCTGCGCGGAGACAAAACGGTTCAGGAGATCGCGGCCAAGCGCCATCTCCACCTGACGCAGTGAGCACATGGAAACGGCAGGCGATTGAAGGCAGGTCTGGCGTCTTCTCAAGCAGTTTACGTGCACGAAATAACCGACGGGTTCCAAGCAAAACGGATCATCAATAACTAGACCTGCTTCCGCAACTCAGAGCGGCCTCACACCGCCCTAGATAAACGAATACCGGACCCGCATACTTTGGCAAATCGGAGATACGAAAAGCGGCATGAACATAGACCTGATGCGTCTTAGCTAAGCCGCAAACCTGTCCTAAAAAGCAGCACCACTTCACCGGCCATTGGTCTAGACTGCAGCATTTTGACCGCCGCAATGACGGGAGTGCGGGATAAAACCGACCTTCACCGTGAACTTACGAATCACATGGCGGTTAGTGACTGATCTTACTTTTTTGCTATGGCTGAGGCGTTACTCAAAAGGCCTTGCCCGCAGATATTGAAGCAGTGTTGCGGACGTCCTAAGGGACTATCTTAGCCGGTTGAATCGCGCAGTGGCCTAGGGTTCGAATTGCGGGCTGTCGAGTCCAGGTCGAATACCGGCTCATCGATGCGTTTTCCAAAAGGCAGGAATTTCGTAAACAGTTGGTGTTCTGCAATGTGCCTTTTGAAGAATGAGCGACATCACTCTATATCTTTAAGCCCTTCAGTTTCTCGACTACGCTCATCTATCAGGAAAAGCCCACCGCATGGAAATAACGGGAAACGCACCGATTAATGTGCTTTTCCAGCAGGACCGAAGGATCGGTCGGGATCTCTCCAAACTCCAGCCCCATGAATGCCTGACTGACCAGCGTTTCCGGCAACGGTGCCTCCGATAAATTCTTCAAAAGCGCGTCTAACGCCGCAGTGACCTTCGCATTGGTCCAATAGTACCGGATGCGGTCGCTGTAACTATAGGTTCTGAGTTGCGCAATCTGCTCGTCCGAGCCGCCGTAGTAATCCTTCCAGTAGCCTGGACTTTGGGTCATGAGATCCTCAATGACCTCCCGGATGCGCGATGGTCGCGCAGGCTTGATTTGGGCTTCGATATCCGCCAGAGCCCAGACAGCCTCGCGAAAGCGGAACGTCAGTTCCGGGCCGACCTTGAGAAAAAAGAAGTGGCTCTTGACCAGCGCCGCCAGTGCCTCCGTTGGTTGGTAATCCGTTGAGTGCGCCTCGAAAGTCAACGCGTTCTCGGTCAGAATCGCGTCGCTGAGAGGCTGCGCCTTTTCCGGCACGAAGGGAAAGATCGAGGTGTGCCCGAAATCGACACCGGGCTGGGTGACGATCGACACGATCCGTGCCCAAGCAGCCTCTAGCCCACGGGCGGCGAAGGCGTCGCGGTGAGTTCGGATGGTTGCCCTGAACCTGTCGACCGATGTGACGTCGAGCTCATCGGGTTCTTCAGTTTCGCCGCCCGGGATCGGGACCTCGGTGCCGATGATGTAGATGAGCTTTTCCGGCTCGGGCGCATGCGCCTCGGAAACGGCGCAAAGGTCTGCAGCTCGTTCGGCGACCTGTTCAAAGGTCGGGTTCGGCTCTCCGCCGCAGGCCATGCTGGCATCGATGTGAATCTTCTGGAACCCGGCCTCGACGTATTGTTTCACCAGCTCGCGGGCTTTTCCCATCGCGCTGTCAATGGGTTCCGATTTCCATGGGTTCGGCCCAAGGTGATCGCCGCCCAGGATTAACTGGTCCATCGGAACGCCAGCCTTATCTGCCAAGCCGCGCAGCCAGGACATGAAGTCGGCGGCGGTCATGCCTGTGTAGCCGCCGTCCTGATTGACTTGGTTGCAGGTTGCTTCGATCACGGTCGGGAACCCGGTTTTTGCGGCATAAGAAAGCACTGCCCGCAGGACGTATTCGTTCGCGGTACAGAAACAGGGCAGCCCAACTGCCTGCCCGGCGCGGTTCTTGGCTATAAGGTCTTTAACGTCGATCATATGGGCGCTTCCTTTGATCGGGCCCGATTCAAAAATGCCGCTATTTCGGCGGGGCCAGAATTTCCTTCCATTGGTCCGCGCCGCGTGACCGCAATGGCACCTGCCGCGTTCGCCTGAACGCCAGCATCCCGCAACGATGCCCCTTGCGCCAAAAGCGAAACAAATGTTCCGCCGAAGCAGTCACCGGCACCAGTCGGATCGACCTCTATGACAGCGTGCCCCGGAAAATCGAGCCGTTCTCCGTTGCCAACAACTGTCGCCCCGCCTGCGCCGCGTTTGATGACGATCACCTCGGCTTTAGCCTTCAACAGATGCTCAATCGCGGCGTCTTCGGACAGGTTTGGAAGCAGAAACTCAAGGTCGCTTGTGCTGGGCATCAGACAAAAGGCGCAGTCCATGACCTCTGCAAGGGAGTCGCGCACTGCAGCATCGCGCATCAGTTCAGGACGGGCGTTGGGATCACAGGTGATCTTTCCGCCCGCGGCATCAATTCCACGTACCGAGGACATGATCATTTCGCGCATGGCCGCGTTTCCAAGAGATGCCGCCGAGACATGCAGATAGATGGTCGCTGGATCCAGAATATTTTTGGGCAGTTGGAAGTGATCCGCTGCAGTGTTCGTCAAGTGAAAGATGAAATCGCGACTGCCGTCATCGTAGTAAGAAACGAAGGCAACGCCTGTGCTGAGGCCGGGCGATGTTGTCACACCCCGAATACCAACCCCGTCCTCAGACAGCCGCTGCAAAACTGCGCGGCCAAAGCCATCATCGCCGACACCACCGATCATCTCTGTCGTCGCCCCCATCCGAGCGGCCTGGTCAAGAAAGATAGCGGGAGCACCGCTGGGGTAGGGGCCCGAGTAGTCACCGATTTGTTGAAGGCCGCAGTTTGGGCGATGCGACACAAACTCGACAAGGATTTCCCCAACCGTCGCTATTTTCGTCATCAGTACCCCAAGGGTTATTGCGCTTGAGGCTGGCAATGCCTGCAGGGCATGCTGGCCAATATCTTGCGAAAGCGCACTCAGATTGTCTGTTGACGATTGTCATCGCTGGAGCCTACTGTCAATCTTAAACATGGCGCGCGTAAAGAATTCGGGAGTGCTGGGATGCTCTGCTTGGCGCGAGTGATCGCGGTATTGAATGACATCGCGTAGGGAACCGAGGACTGTTCGTATGACTGGACGCAGAATCAAGAATATGGATGAGTTCGCGAAGCTCAGCGATATTTCACGACCGACGTTGTCCAAATATTTCAATGACGCCGAGAGTGTGCGAAAGTCATCGCGTGTCAAAATTGAGGCCGCGCTGGAGAAGTTTGATTATCGTCCGAATATGTTTGCGATCAACCAGAACCGCAAGCTGACCAAGACGATTGGCATCGTCGTGCCCTATCTGGCTGACCCGTTCTTTTCCGAGATCGTGCGCAGAATCGAGCGACGTTGCATTGATGCGGGGTTTTGGCCCGTTGTCTTCAGCGCCCATGGTCAGAAAGGCCTTGAAAGCAATGCATTGGCGATATTGCAGTCGCTCAGGCCTGCGGGTGCTCTGATTGCCCCGCTTGGTCGCCACTCTGATTTCGAAGTCGTTCAGCAGTTCACCAAAGAAGTACCGACCGTCGTTTTTGATAGTAACGTGGATGTTGGAAAGGCCTTTGTGGGATCGAACAATTCCCAGAGTATAGGTCTCATCGTTGACTACCTTTGTCGAACAGGTGAGCCGCCCTGTTTCCTTGAAATGCCGCCGGTTAATCCCAACGCAAACAAAAGAAGAGATGCCTATGTTCAGGCTATGGAGCGCCTGGGCCACGACCCTCAGGTAATTCGCGCTGATGGAACAGGTTGGGAATTTGAGCGGATCGGTCTTGAAGCGGGAATGCGACTGATCACAACTCGATCCCTGCCATCCGAGACCATCCTTTGCTCTAACGATCGGCTGGCCATTGGGCTTCTCGCGGCAGCTTATCAAAAAGGACTGCGCGTGGGCCATGGTCCTGGCTGTGCGTTGCGTGTTGCGGGCCACGATGACCATCCATGGTCTCAGTTTACCTGCCCGCCGCTCACAACCGTTGCTCAGGATTTCACCGCCATCGCTGAAAAAAGTGTTGAAACGCTCTTCGAGATTATCAAAAATAATAGCACGACCGTTGATCGTCCAGAGTTTGTGTTCGACGGAAAATTGGTGTTGAGGGCGTCTGCATGAGCCAGCGTTGCCGAGTGGAGAAATGTTTACGCGAGTAAAAATAATATTTGACTGGTGTGATGATGTGTTCTAAGACATTTTTAATCCAGCAAACCTAGGGAGGAAATTGGATGAAACTGAAAAACGCATTTTTTGGCGCAACCGCGCTTGTGTCGGTCGCATCGACCGCTGCGATTGCCGAAGAAATTACAATCGTTACGGTTAACAATGCCGACATGATCACAATGCAGGAGCTTGCTCCGCAATGGGAAGAGGCGACCGGCAACACGATCAATTGGGTTGTCCTCGAGGAAAACGTACTTCGTCAGCGTACCACGACAGATATTGCGACGAACGGTGGTTCTTTCGACATCATGTTCATCGGTGCATACGAGGCGCCAATCTGGGGTGCCAACGGCTGGCTGACTTCACTGAACGATTTCGCCGACGACGCTGCTTACGATTTGGAAGATATTTTCGGTTTGGTACGGGATGGTCTGTCTGCAGACGGCAACCTCTATGCTGTTCCGCTGTATTCTGAAACGTCCTTCACATTCTATCGCACAGACGTTTTTGAGGCTGCTGGCATTGCTGCGCCAACCGAGCAGATCACATACACTGAGTTTGCGGATATCGCTGCAAAAGTTCATGATCCGGATAATGGAATATTTGGGACATGTCAGCGCGGTAAAGCGGGCTGGGGGGAGAATATGGCCTTTGTTGGTCCGATGGCTAACGCATTCGGCGCCCGCTGGTTTGACGAAGAATGGGTCCCTCAGCTTGACTCGCCCGAATGGAACGCCGCGATTACTTACTACGTTGACCTGATGACCAACTCCGGACCTCCGGGCGCGACGGCAAACGGTCACAACGAAAACCGCGCGCTGTTCAAAGACGGCAAGTGTGCAACTTGGGTTGACGCGACATCCGCAGCCAATGACGTTCGCAATCCAGCGACTTCCAATGTTGCGGACGTGACAGACTTCTTCCAAGCGCCAAAGCAAGCAACTGAGAAAGGGACAGGCTGGTTCTGGTCCTGGGCCCTTGCTATCCCGGCGAGTTCTCAGAAAACTGACGTTGCTAAAGACTTCCTGAAGTGGGGGACTTCCAAAGAGTACTTCGAGATGGTTGGCGAGTCCAAAGGCTGGGTCGCAGTGCCTAGTGGAACCCGTATTTCAGTTCACGAGGATCCAAGATATCTGGAGGGGGCACCTTTTGCAGAGTCAATCAAAAACGCAATTTTGTCGGTGGACCCAACAGACCCATCTTTGCTTCCAGTTCCCTACACTGGCGTTCAGTTCGTAGCGATCCCTGAATTCCAGGGCATCGGTAACTACGTCGGCCAGCAGGTTGCTGCGGCTCTTGCCGGTCAGAGTACGGTTGACGAAGCGTTGGCAAACAGCCAGCAATTCGCAGTCCGCGAAATGACAAAAGCCGGTTATTACAACAAGTAATCGCCTTCCAGGCTGGGCCGGTTTTTCACCGGCCCAGCCGACCTTCACTTTCCTAACCGCTATGCTAGCGTTCTAGAGAGAGCCCAGTTTGGGCTTTCCCTTAAGCGCTAACCATTTTGATCTTCTCGGGGGAACTAATCGAATGGCTACCAAAGCATCTCGTTCAGCAGCCCGATTGATGATCTCGCCTGCAGTAATTCTGTTGCTCATGTGGATGATCATTCCCCTGGGAATGACGATCTACTTTTCAACCCTGCGCTACAACTTGTTGCAGCCTGGCAATAGCCCGTTCGTGGGCTGGGAAAACTACTTTTGGTTCTTCACCGACCCCAGCTTTAGTGCTGCGATGATCAACTCGCTCGTGCTGGTCGGCGGTGTGCTTTTGATTACCATTGTCGGTGGCATCCTGTTCGCCATGCTTCTCAATCAGGCGATGTGGGGACAAGGCATAATCCGAATTTTGGTGATCTCACCCTTTTTCGTCATGCCGACGGTTTCGGGCCTTGTTTGGAAGAACATGTTCATGAACCCTGTCAACGGAATATTCGGCCACATCGCAAAGCTATTGGGCTTTGCGCCTATTGATTTTTTTGGTCAAATGCCGATGGCTTCGATCATCCTAATCGTGTCCTGGCAATGGTTACCATTTGCGACATTGATCCTTTTGACGGCCTTCCAATCCTTGGATCAGGAACAAGTTGAAGCGGCAGAAATGGACGGCGCGACCTGGGCATCGCGCTTTTGGTTTATCACGTTACCGCATTTGGCCCGCCCAATCACCATGGTGATCTTGATTGAAACCATCTTCCTTCTGTCTATCTTCGCGGAAATCCTTGTGACCACCAATGGTGGACCCGGGGTGGCCACGACCAACCTCACCTATTTGATCTATGTCTCGTCGCTTTTACAATTCGATGTGGGCATCGGCAGCGCCGGTGGTGTCGTCGCAATTATCCTTGCCAATATCGTCGCATTCTTCCTGATGCGGATGATCGGCAAGAACCTGGACGCTTGAGGAGAGACGAATATGGCCCGTGCAATTTCAACTAACCGCAAAGCTCTCAATACGGCCGCCGCAGGGACACTGGGTTTTCTGATGTTCTTCCCGATCCTGTGGATGATAGTTCTGTCACTTAAGACAGAAGAAGACGCGATCAGGGCGCCGTTGGAAATTCTGTTTAGTTCGGGATGGACGATGGAAAGTTTCGGAGCGGTTCAAGCTAGATCGGACTACTTCAAACACTTCTCAAACTCGGTGATCATTTCATTGGGCTCGACTTTCCTTGGCTTGCTGATTGCAATTCCAGCCGCTTGGGCCATGGCTTTCGTGCCAGGCAAACGCACTAAGGACGTCTTGATGTGGATGCTTTCCACTAAGATGTTGCCGCCA
The DNA here is from genome assembly GCA_905479635.1 of uncultured Boseongicola sp. Taxonomy (GTDB): domain Bacteria; phylum Pseudomonadota; class Alphaproteobacteria; order Rhodobacterales; family Rhodobacteraceae; genus Boseongicola. The sequence goes on from CAJQNG010000067.1 coordinate 18,718, forward strand.
GTTGGAGTGCTGATCCCTATTTATCTGATTTTCCGCGATACCGGCCTGTTGGACAGCCGCCTCGGCCTGACGTTCGTCCTAATGATGATCAATTTACCGATAATTATCTGGATGCTTTTCACGTACTTTAAGGAAATACCGAGCGAGATTCTGGAGGCGGCGCGAATGGATGGCGCATCGCTTCGCGAAGAGGTCATTTATGTCCTGACGCCGATGGCTATTCCTGGCATAGCTTCCACTGTTTTGTTGAACATCATCCTGGCCTGGAACGAAGCGTTCTGGACACTCAACCTGACGGCTGCGCAAGCGGCGCCGTTGACCGCCTTTATTGCCTCGTTCTCTAGCCCGGAAGGCTTGTTCTACGCCAAGCTGAGCGCGGCATCTATTATGGCGATTGCGCCGATCCTAGTCATGGGCTGGTTCAGCCAGAAACAACTTGTCCGGGGCTTGACCTTCGGCGCAGTTAAGTAAGGAACAAACATGGGACGTATTCAGCTCAAGCAGGTTCAGAAAAAGTTCGGCGAGGTCGAAGTCATTCCGCCACTGGACCTTGAGATTGAAGATGGCGAGTTCGTGGTGTTTGTCGGCCCCTCGGGCTGTGGTAAATCAACCCTCTTGCGACTGATCGCAGGTCTGGAGGACACGACGTCGGGCAATATCGAGATCGACGGCGCGGATGCAACGGGACTGCCGCCCGCCAAGCGCGGTCTTGCGATGGTGTTTCAAAGCTACGCGCTTTACCCGCACATGTCAGTGCGCAAGAACATCGCCTTCCCGATGCGCATGGCGAAGATGTCGAAAGACGAGCAGGACAAGCGGATTGAATCTGCTGCAAAGGCGCTGAACCTCACCGACTACCTCGACCGTAAACCTGGCCAATTGTCGGGCGGTCAACGTCAGCGTGTGGCCATCGGTCGTGCGATTGTGCGCGAACCTGCTGCGTTTCTGTTCGACGAACCGCTTTCAAACCTCGACGCCGCGCTGCGCGTTGGTATGCGCCTTGAAATCAGCGAACTGCACAAGCGCCTCGACACAACAATGGTCTATGTCACTCACGATCAGGTCGAGGCCATGACCATGGCCGACAAGATCGTCGTGCTGCAAGCCGGTGTGATCGAACAGGTCGGCAGCCCGCTCGAGCTGTACCACACGCCACGCAACAAGTTCGTTGCGGGTTTCATCGGATCGCCGAAGATGAACCTGATCGAGGGCCAAGCGGCAGCAAAGTACGACGCAACGACCATCGGCGTGCGCCCGGAACATATAGGCGTCTCGACCGAAAGCGGCGACTGGCCCGGAACGGTCGGCGTTTCTGAACACCTAGGCAGCGACACGTTCTTCCACGTCAAGGTAGACGGCTTTGGAGAGCCACTGACCGTGCGCGTCGGCGGCGATGTAGATCTGCACTATGGCGACAAGATTTTTCTCACCCCAAACCCGGAATTGATTCACAGGTTTGACGAAAAGGGGCTTCGCATCGGATGAAAAGGCTTGAAGGGAAAGTGGCTCTGGTCACCGGTGGCGCACGCGGCATCGGGCGCGCCATCTGTGAAGCTTACGCCGCCGCAGGCGCGAATGTCGCCGTGGCGGACCTGTTGGAAGACGACGCCAAGGCCACCGCAGAGGCTCTTGGGGCACAGGGCATGGCAGTTACGATGAACGTCACCGACCTTGGCTCGATCATCCGTGGCGTCGCCGCAGTGGAAGCGGAGTGGGGCGGCATAGACATCCTGGTGAACAACGCCGGAATCTTCAACATGGCCTCGATCGACAAGGTCACGCACGAAGACTATCGCCGCCAGTACGACGTGAATGTCGGCGGCACGATCTTTGCCATTCAGGCTGTCGTGCCCAGCATGAAGAAGCGCGGTGGCGGTGCGATCATCAACTTCTCCTCGCAAGCCGGACGGCGCGGTGAGGCAAATGTCGTGCTCTATTGCTCGACGAAGGCGGCAGTCATCTCGATAACCCAGTCGATGGCACTGGAACTTGCAGGCGATAACATCCGCGTTAACGCCGTCGCCCCCGGCGTTATCGACACGCCAATGTGGGATGTCGTGGACGCCCAGTTCGCAGAATATGAGAATAAGCCGAAGGGTCAGAAGAAACGCGAAGTCGGCGAAGCGGTGCCTTTGGGGCGCATGGGCGCCCCTGCAGACGTGGCGGACCCTTGTGTCTTCCTTGCCTCAGATGACGCACGTTACATCACCGCCCAGACGCTGAACGTCGACGGCGGCAACTGGATGAGCTGAGATGAAGCTGTCCAATACCACTTTGCAAAAATTGCCAGATGGAATAGCGCGCCCGAGTTATGACCGATCCGCCCTGACAGCGGGTATCGTTCATATCGGTCTGGGCAACTTCCACCGCGCGCATCAGGCCTGGTATCTGCACCGGCTTATGCAACAGGGAAGGGCGCATGACTGGGCCATCATCGGCGCAGGCGTCAGGGCCTTCGACGCAGCACAGCGCGAGCGCTTGCTCGCACAGGACTGCCTGACCACGCTGATCGAGTTGTCGCCCGAGGGCATCTCGGCCGAAGTCATCGGCTCGATGGTCGACTATGTCGAGATCGCTGAAGGCAACGGCCCGCTGATCGCGCGCATGACCGATCCGGCGATCCGGATCGTGGCGCTGACTGTGACCGAGGGCGGCTATTACATCGACCCGGTGAGCAAGGGCTTTGACGCGAAACATCCAGACATTATCCATGACGCCGCCAACCCTGATACACCCCGCACCGCCTTTGGCGCGATGGTCCAGGCACTTCGCCAGCGCCGCGCCGCGGGCACTGGGCCGTTCACTGGCCAAAGCTGTGACAACCTGCAGGGCAATGGCGCGATCCTGCGCCAGACGGTCGTGTCGCTTGCTCGCCTGTCCGATCCTGACCTCGCTATCTGGATCGACACGAACTGCACCTTTCCCAACTCGATGGTCGACAGCATCGTCCCTGCCACCGGACCGAACGAGTTGAAACTCGTGCGCGAGTTGGGGATCGAAGACAACGCGCCCGTCACGCACGAGAATTTCCGCCAGTGGGTAATCGAGGATGATTTCTGCGCCGGACGCCCCGACTGGGACAAGGTTGGCGCGACATTCACAGATCTGGTGCACGACTACGAGACGATGAAGATCCGCGTCCTCAACGCAGGCCATCAGGTCATCGCCAATCCGGGCGAGGTTTTGTCGATCGAGACCATCTCGGGCTGCATGGACCACCCGTTGATCAATGCGCTGTTTCGCAAGGTCGAAATCGAGGAAATCGCACCGCACATCAAGCCAGTGCCGGGTATGGAACCCGCCGATTACGTTGACCTGATCGCCACGCGGTTCGGCAACTCCAAAATCGTCGACACCACCCGCCGCGTCGCCTTTGACGGCTCGTCCCGCCACACCGGATTCCTGCTGCCGATCCTGCGCGAGGGGCTGGCGGATGGCACCTCGGTCAACGGGCTGGCCCTGGTAGAAGCGATCTGGGCGCGCATGTGTGAAGGCACACGCGAGGATGGCTCGACCATCGAACCCAACGATCCCTTCTGGGACGACCTACGCAATGTGGCCAAGGCCGCCAAAACCGACCCGGGCGCCTGGCTGGCACAAAAGAACATCTACGGCGATCTGGCGGAGCAGCCCCGCTTTGCGGATGCGTTCGAGGATTGGTTGCGGAAGATCTGGGCTGATGGACTGACCGCGACCCTGGAAACCTACGTCTAGAGCTTACACACCGCGAGAGGATCCGGATTTGAAAGCTATCAGCTATCCCGCAAGGAACGAAGTCGTGTTCGCATCCCTCCCTGATCCGGTTGCGGGTGCGGGCGAGGTTATCATTCAAGTCAAAGCCAGTGGCATCTGCCACACGGATTTTGAGGTGCTGAAAGCCAACTATGGCACCTCGACGTTCCCCATCGTCCCGGGCCACGAATACGCAGGCATCGTTGCTGACGTGGGGCCAGGTGTGACCGAAGTGGCCATTGGTGATCGCGTGGTCGTCGACCCAAACATCGAATGCGGCAGCTGCCGGGCCTGTCGCCGCGGTTGGGCCCATTTGTGCGAAACGCTTGGCGCTAACGGAGTGACCCGCAACGGCGGCTTTGCCGAATTGAGCGTCGTCAAGGCCACTTCGCTGCATCCAATAGGCGACCTGACGTTCACCACCGCTGCTTTGGCTGAACCCATGGGCTGTGCGCTGAATGGTGTCGGGGCAGTGCATGAGCCCTGGATGGAAACCGCTCTGATCTTCGGTGCTGGTCCGATGGGTCTGCTCATTGGGATCGCGCTCAAAAATCACGGCATCCTCGACATCGCGTTTGCCGACATTGACGACACGCGGCTTGAGCTCGCCGAAAGTTTCGGCTTTGGCGCGGTGGCCTCTGGCTCTGCAGATCTTGAGAAATTGCACCAAGGCGTCGACCTTGCAGTTGACGCCACTGGCGTGTCTGCGGTCGCAGGCAGACTGGCCCACTTCATCGCCAACGGAGGCAAGGGGTTGTTCTTTGGCGTCTGCCCGTCAGACGCTCGGATCGAAATCTCACCATTCGAAGTCTTCCGCCGCCAGCTGACACTTGCGGGCTCCCATTCCCTGAACCATAACATCCCCAAAGCGCTTGATATGATTGCGACTTTCGGCCCCGGCATAGAGCGGATCGTGTCCCATCAAATGTCCTTGGAACAGGTTTCAAAGGTGTTGAGTGATGGCGCACCAAAGCGAAGTCTTAAAATTCAGGCTGTGACGTCATAGGCGAAGCTCAGGCCAGGTTGACAGCCTTGCCTTAGCCAGCAATTTAGTGCCGTCAATTTGCTGCCAACTCCATGTCATCTCTCTGAACAAGGTCCCATCGCTTCACACCCGCAGCAAAAGTCCGATCTCCGCCCGTCCCGTCGGTGAGCGCCGGTCGAAAGTGAACGTCGGCTTTGCCATGCGGTTTTAGCCGCTCGACGCAACACATGCATTGAAACGCTCTGCGGTATTGCCGCCCTCAGTCACCAGAGTGTATCGTTTCTCAGGGTCCAAAGCATGCGGAATTGGGCTGCCTCAATTCGGAGGTTGAGCTCTCGATAGTATCACAGGATAGACATTCATTCTCAAAGGATGGTCTTCGTGGCCTGCAGGCTAGTCGGCGGCGCGGAACCACGCGACAATTGCGCCGCGGCTTTCGTCGTCCATCTCGAAGGCATTGGGCGGCGGCATTGCGTGACTTACGCCGGCCTGAAGGAAGATCGCCTTTGCATGGCGTGCGACGTCGCTTTTCGTTTCGAGCACAACG
>CAJQNG010000068.1 GCA_905479635.1 uncultured Boseongicola sp.
GAACCGCTTCAGTTCGTTCACAAACGACTGCGCCGGGAACGGATAGAACTGCTCCACCCGCATCAGATAAACATCATCAGCGCCCCGCGCGTCGCGTTCTTCCAGTAAGTCAAAGTAGACCTTGCCCGAACATATCACGACCCGTTTGATCTTCTCATCGGCCTTCAGCTCGGTGTCTGAATTGCCATGCTGCGCGTCATCCCACAGCACCCGGTGGAAGCTGGAGCCGGTGACGAACTCTTCGGTTTTCGAGATCGCCATCTTGTGGCGCAAAAGCGACTTCGGCGTCATGATCACCAGGGGCTTACGATAGCTGCGGTGAATCTGGCGTCGTAGCAGGTGGAAATAATTCGCAGGTGTCGTGCAGTTCGCCACGATCCAGTTGTCCTCCGCGCACATCTGCAAGAACCGCTCCAGGCGCGCGGACGAATGCTCCGGCCCCTGACCTTCGTACCCATGCGGCAGGAGCATCACCAGACCAGACATCCGCAGCCACTTACGTTCGCCCGACGAGATAAACTGATCGAACATGATCTGCGCACCATTGGCGAAGTCGCCAAATTGCGCTTCCCAAAGAACCAGCGAGTTCGGCTCGGCCAGCGTGTAGCCGTATTCGAACCCAAGCACTGCGTATTCCGACAACATCGAGTCGATGACTTCGTAGTGCGCCTGACCCTGGCGGATATGGTTGAGGGGAAAATACCGCTCTTCCGTCTCCTGGTTCACGATGCCCGAATGACGCTGCGAGAACGTCCCCCGCGTGGAGTCCTGACCGGAAAGCCGTACCGGATAGCCCTCAGTCAACAGTGACCCAAATGCCAAAGCCTCGGCGGTGGCCCAGTCAAAACCCTCGCCACTGTCGAACATCTTGGCTTTGTTTTCGAACAGACGCTCGACCGTCTTGTGGATTGGCAAGCCATCCGGCACCGTGCTCAAAACCTTGCCGATCTGCTCAAACGTCGCCTTTGGAATCGCAGTCTTGCCGCGCTGATACTTCGCGCCCTGGCGATCCATATGCGACCAACGCCCGTCTAGCCAGTCCGCCTTGTTCGGCTTGTACTCTTTACCGGCCTCAAATTCTTCGCTCAGATAGGCCTGAAACCTGGCCTTCATATCTTCGATCTCGCCTTCAGGGATCAGACCATCTCGCACAAGTCGCTCAGTATACAGGCTAAGCGTCGTCTTTTGCTTTTTGATCTTCTTGTACATGATCGGATTTGTGAACATGGGCTCGTCGCCCTCGTTGTGACCAAATCGGCGGTAGCAGAAAATATCAAGCACGACGTCCTTGCCGAACTTCTGGCGGAACTCGGTGGCAACCTTGGCTGCATGGACCACAGCCTCGGGATCATCGCCGTTCACGTGGAAAATCGGAGCTTCCACCATCAGCGCAATATCGGTCGGGTAGGGACTTGATCGCGACAGGTGCGGCGCCGTCGTAAAGCCGATCTGATTGTTCACAATGATATGGATCGTACCGCCGGTCCTATGACCTTTTAAACCAGACAGACCAAAACACTCAGCCACGACACCTTGGCCCGCAAAGGCCGCATCGCCGTGCAGCAAAAGCGGCAACACGCTGGTGCGCTCGGCGTCATTGCGTTGATCCTGCTTGGCGCGGGCCTTTCCAATCACGACCGGGTTTACCGCCTCGAGGTGCGACGGGTTCGCCGTCAGACTTAGGTGCACGGAGTTACCATCAAATTCACGGTCCGAAGACGCGCCAAGGTGATACTTCACATCGCCCGAGCCATCGACGTCCTCGGGCTTGAAAGACCCCCCCTGAAATTCGTTAAAAATCGCCTTGTATGGCTTGGCCATCACGTTCGCCAAAACGCTCAGGCGACCTCGATGCGGCATGCCGACAATGATGTCTTTCACCCCCAAAGCACCACCGCGCTTGATAATCTGTTCCATCGCCGGGATCAGACTTTCGCCGCCATCCAGACCAAATCGCTTTGTGCCCATGTATTTGACGTGAAGGAACTTCTCAAAGCCCTCGGCCTCGACCAGCTTTTTCAGGATCGCCTTGCGCCCGTTCCGCGTGAAGGAAATCTCCTTGCCAAACCCTTCGATCCGTTCCTTTAGCCAACCGGCCTGCTCAGGGTTCGAAATATGCATGTACTGAAGCGCAAAAGTCCCACAATACGTCCGCTGTACGATCGCGATAATCTCGCGCATCGACGCCATCTGAAGGCCCAGAACATTGTCGATAAAAATAGGGCGATCCATGTCGCTTTCCGCAAAGCCATAAGACGTCGGGTTAAGCTCGGGATGCGGAGTTTTGTCCTGCATACCCAGAGGATCAAGGTCCGCCACCAGATGCCCCCGGATACGGTAGGCGCGAATAATCATCAGCGCACGGATCGAATCCAGAACCGCCCGCTTGATCGCGTCCTCGCTCACTGCAACGCCCGTCTCAGCCGCTTTGGCCCCAATCTTCGCCGCAGCGCCCGACGCCGCTTTTGGCCCCAGATCGCCCCATTGCCCATCAAGTGCTGCCGTAAGCTCGTCGTTTGGCTGCGGAGGCCAGTCGGCCCGCGCCCAGCTTGGCCCCGCGGCCTCGGCCTGCGCGTCCGCACCGTCATCGCCAAGTTCGGCAAAAAACGCAGCCCACGCCTCGTCGACCGCATTCGGGTCCTCGGCATAGCGTGCATAAAGCTGCTCAATGTACTCGGCGTTGTGCCCTTGCAAAAAGGACGATGCCTTGAAGAGATCGTTTGGGGATTGTTCGGTCATCTGACTACCTCGTCGCTTCCGCGATCATCGTTTTGACAACTGCGCTTTGCAGTGTGCCGTTCCAGTGATTTGCGCCGCTGGTCTTTACAAACCGGGCAGGGGTGCCTGCAGATTTTACGTTGCCGACATAAGCTTCGGCCAGCCCGGGCCACGTATTGTCATCCTCCGCGCCGGTTAAGGCGATCACCCGCATGCCTTGCCCGATGGTGCCGGCAAATTTGATCGGCGATTGTTTCTCGCGACCTGAAAAGGGGCTGTATTTGGCGCGCCAAATTTTAATATCGCAGGGACAAGACTGAAGCATGGCACTGTTCACCAGCCCAGGATATCTCTCGATGATTGCCCCAAGTTGCGCCGCGCCGTCCGTATGGCCCGCCACCCCCAAACGCTCGCCCGGATTGGCGTCTTTGATGGCGCTCAATGTCTTTGCCACAAGATCGTTGTTCGCTTTGGTGTCTTGATCACGGCGCTCGTGGGGGGCGCCTGCGCTGGTTTGGATCGCGTCGTCGTCCCCTGGGCGCAACAAAACAATAGCTGTCACGCCCTCTTGCGCCCTCTGTCTCATCAAGGCGCAGTGATAGGTTGCTGGCCCACCGCGTGAGGCGTCGCCAGGCAGAAACACGACGACTGATTTTCCACCCGAACCACACTTTGCGCCTTTCAGAGGCCCAAAGTCATCAGCAAATGCGCCAGCACCAAGCGTGCAGATAACCAGTACCGCTGCAATAAGCTTGAGTGAACCAATCATGACATGATCTCTTTGACACTACCTCGTTTGACTAAGTCTTACCCAATCGCTTCCAAAACAGCTTCGCCCAGACCCGCCGGGCTTTCCGCCACAACGATCCCGGCAATCTTCATCGCTTCGATCTTGTCGTCCGCGCCACCTTTGCCGCCGGCAACAATCGCGCCCGCGTGGCCCATCCGACGCCCCGGAGGCGC
>CAJQNG010000069.1 GCA_905479635.1 uncultured Boseongicola sp.
CGGACGCTGACCACCGCGCCCACAAGGGATTGAATAACGCCATCGAAGGATCACACAGGCCTCCCCGCAAGCGCGAGAAGATATTCGGCCGGTTCAAGTCACATCGGCAGGCTCAGAGATTTCTGTCCGCTCACGATCAGATCAACCTGATTTTCCGTCCCCGCCGATTTCAAGTCACCGCAAACTCATACCGCCACGCCCGAGCTGACGCGTTCAGCCTCTGGGCAGAATACACCATCAAGATGGTGGCGTAATTTACAGACCAGCAACACCCTACGACACGCGGCCAACAACTTGGCCATGCCCACTTTGTGACTACGGAGCGCGATATCGAAGTGGACTTGCGATCTCCACCTCACGTGCTGAAGGCTGTGTTGACGATATTGCCAATACGCGAATGGGCAAGAAACGGCGTATGCGCTGGTCGCCCCGTGGAGCGCACCGCGTGGCCGTAACCCGAGCCGCCGCTCTCGATGGCAGATTGACAGTTTGTCACCGCAAAATCGCCGCATGACCCCCAGGTTCTTTCCACTCCCCATTTGAAAACAAAGGACAATTATACGCTCGAATCTGATTAATTAGGATACAGTGACATCAATCCAGTTTCCTCTGACAAAACCGTCCCGCTACAAGATGTTTCAAATCAGCCGATACTGGGCCGCCTTGTTGCGCAGGAATGGCAGCCCCCGTTCCAGGACGATGTCGCGGCTTTCCGCGACCGGCCGCCAAACCGCAAGGCCGTGCGCAATTTCGGGAGGCATGTCGATAAAGCTTTCCATCGCAAGACCTCCCTTGAAATCAATGGCGGCAAGCGCGCCATAGACCTCGTCCCAGCGCACGTTACCCGCACCAGGCGTGCCGCGATCGGATTCAGACAGGTGGATATATTCGAGGTGTTCGCCCGCATCCAGAACGCCCATCGCCATACCGCGTTCTTCGACATTCATGTGGTAAGTATCGAGATGCAGGAACATGTTCGCGGCGCCAACGCGCTCGATCATATCAACACCCTGGCGTGCGGTGTTAATCAGGTGGCTTTCATACCTGTTCACTGGTTCAATCCCAAAGCGCATGTTCAGCTTGGCCGCATGGGCGGCGGCCTGCTCCAGCGTTGTTGCCACGTTGTCGAGTTCTCGCGATGTCGCAGGCAAGCCCGTTGTCTCACCAATGCCGCCGAAAGTTACACCTGTCAGCGCCTGCGCCCCCATTGAATGCGCGACATCCAGCGTGTTTTTCAAGAATGCGACGGCGCCATCTGGACCATAACGCGACGGCCAGACGGACTCTGGTAGACCAAGCGAACAAACGGCTGGCAACTCTGCCTTTTCGAGCAAGACACGCGATGCCGCTGAATCGACGGTGTCAGGCGACAGCAGTGCAATTTCAATGAAGTCAAAGCCATAAGCCGTTGCCGCTGCAACCGCCCGTTCAGATCCCGCCTTGTCCCAAGCCATTGTCCACATACTTGTATGAACACCAAAACCCTTCATGCCCTGTCCTCCATCAAAGTTATTGCCAAACCTTCGTCCAGAATCAGACGGTCGACAAACCCCGCGCGCAACACCGCGCGCGTGGCCAGTGCTTTGGACACATCCGCGGCCAGCAAAGTCACTTCGGCCCGGACCATGTCTTCCAGTCCTATTGCCGGCGTCCGGTCGTTCAGGTCCACTGGCGCAAGCGTGCCATCGGCCAGAAAAAATTTACCAGTCGTGTCCGCGACAACATTCGCCGCATCAAGTGCGGCAAGATCGGCGGCATCGACGACGTCCGATTTAGTCAGTAGAGCTGTGGGGCCACCCTCACCCACCGACACTATCATATGGCTGGCTGATCGCGCGGCCTCTAGCGCCTCGCGGACCAGGCGTTGGCGCAGCATCAAGGCGGCGTCCTCGGGGGTATCGGCCAAAAACGGCACGGGCAAGAACAGCGCCTGTCCACCAACCTCGGCCGCGATCCGGGCGCAGACGTCAATCGGACCTTCCAGACCCGTCCGCACCATCGCCCCCATCAAGGACACAATGCGCAATTCAGGGTTATGCAGACCGGTCAACGCGTTCGCCATCGCCGACAGTGTGCGCCCCCAGCCAACACCAAGGGTCATCGGGCCGCTTGCTGCCAGAACAGAAAGCCAATGGGCGGCAACCATGCCAACCGCACATCGCGCCGCATGCGCGTTACCGGCACCCGGATCCGGGGCCACCAAAGCGTCATTGAGGTTGAATTTATCTCGGACCGCCTCAGCCAAGGCCAGCGTGGCAGTGTTGCGATGATCGAGCGAGATAACAACTTCACCTGCCGCACGGGCATCTGACAGCAGCCGCAACACCTTGAAACGCGATAGGCCAAGTCGTTGCCCAACCTCATCCTGGCTCAGGCCGCCAACATGATAAAGCCATGCGGCGCGGATGCGCGTATCGTTTGTCATCGCCTGGCTGGCCCTCACACTTGACGCCCTTCTATGGGCATCCTACACAAGTGTTTAACGATTGCACAATTGTGCATTTACAGCATGCAACACAGGGAAGGGACATGCATGGCGACGTATGTCCTTGGCATTGACGGCGGCACGGAAAGCATTCGCGCACGGGTGTTTGACCTGAAAGGTCGATCCCTCGGCGATCACGCCGAGAAATACGCGACCAACTTCCCCGCGCCCAGCCATGCTGAACAAGACCCCGAAGAATGGTGGTCCGCGGCCGGAATAGCCACCCGCGGCGCAATCAATGCTGCTGGCGTTGATCCTGCGGACATCTCGGCACTTGCTTGCGACACGACGAGCTGCACGGTTGTGGCACTTGATGCCGACGGCGTGCCAGTACGCCCTTGCCTGCTTTGGATGGACGTCCGCTCTCATGGTGAGGCTGCCGATATTCTGGCCAGCGGCGATCCCGCGTTGCAGATTAACGGCGGCGGTGCTGGGCCGCTCAGCCCGGAATGGATGCTGCCAAAGGCCCTTTGGATCAAACGCAACCAGCCAGAGGTTTGGGCGCGCGCGGCAATGATCGGCGAGTATCAGGATTTCATGACCCTGCGCCTGACAGGGCGCTGGACCGCGTCGCTGAACAATATGACGATGCGCTGGCATTATCGGACGCAGCATGGCGGCTGGCCGGATACGCTGTTGGCCAAAGTCGGGCTGTCCGACCTACGTGACAAATGGCCGACAGAGTTCGCAGCCCCGGGTGAGGTTATTTGCCCGCTGACGGCAAGTGCCGCCGCTCATCTGGGCCTGCCAGAGACCTGCCAGGTGGTCCAGGGAGGCGCTGACGCGTTCATAGGAATGATCGGTCTGGGTGTTACGCAGCCGGGCGATCTGGCGCTGATCACCGGATCTTCGCACCTGCAACTGGGCGTTGCGAAGTCTGAAACTCATGCGGGCGGGGTTTGGGGCACCTACGCCGATTGCGTCTATCCCGGCCGGCACATTATCGAGGGCGGCCAGACTTCGACCGGTTCGGTCATCGCATGGTTCAAACGCAATTTTGCCCCCGACGCGAGCTATGACGACCTGAATGCCGCCGCCGCCGCGCTGCCGCCGGGGGCCGAAGGCCTGTTGGCCGTTGATCATTTCCAAGGCAACCGCACACCGCACACCGATGCGCTGGCGCGGGGCGCGATCACAGGTCTGACGCTGAAACACACGCCGGCGCACATCTACCGCGCACTAATCGAGAGCATCTGTTTAGGCACACGCGCCATTGTCGAAGCCTTTGGCACGGCGCTTGAAGCGCGCCGGATCGTCGTGGCGGGCGGCGCCGCCAATGCCCCGTTCTGGCTGCAAATCCACGCCGATACCCTTGGCCTGCCGCTGGAGGTAACTGAGCAGCTCGAGGCGCCCTGTCTGGGCGCCGCAATCCTCGCTGCGGTGGGCGCAGGGGCCTATCCGGATATCGACAGCGCCTGTGCTGCAATGGTGCGCACTGCCCGAGTGATCGAACCGAACATGGACGCCCATGCAGCCTACGCCCCGGTCTATGCCCGCTACCAAGCCGCCTATGGCGCATTAAAGCAGATCCGCGAATGACCCTTGCCAACGATGCTCCCCTTTCCCGGTATCGCACGATGCGGCGCATCCGCACGTTCGAGGAACGCGTCGGCGAGTTGTTCCTGAAAGGCGAATCCGCAGGCTCGATGCTGCATCTTTCTATTGGTGAAGAAGCCGTGGTTGGCCTGACTGATCACATGAAGACCGGCGACACTTTCACGACCCACCACCGCGGCCACGGTATCTTCCTGGCGCGCGGCGCGGACCCAATGCGCATGCTGGCCGAGATTGCAGGACGCGAGGCGGGCTATTGCCGCGGCAAGGGTGGCTCGATGCACATCGCGGATCGCGGGTTGGGACATCTTGGGGCCAACGCCATCGTCGGCGGCGGCATTCCCCACATCGTCGGGGCGGGCATCACCGCCCGCAATACCGCCAACCAGGCGATCTCGGTCGCCTTTTTCGGTGATGGCGCGATGAGTCAGGGGATTCTCTACGAGGCAATGAATATGGCCGCGCTCTGGAAGTTGCCGGTCGTGTTCTGTTGCATCAACAACCAATACGGTATGGGTACGCGCGTGGATCGTTCCGCTGGCAAGCAGGCCTTCCCCGCGCGCGCAGAAGCCTTTGGCCTGAACGCCGTGCGCGCCGACGGGGCCGATGTCGAAACCGTGCACAACGATACTCAGGCAGTTATGGAAGGTGCGCGCGACGGACACCCCGGTTTTGTCGAAATCGACGCCTATCGATTTCATGGCCACGCCCGCATGGACAAAAGCCCCTATCGCACCCCCGAAGAAGAGGCCGCAGGTCGCGACCGGGATCCGCTGATCATGGCCCGCACTACGCTGGACGACGAAGCAGCTCTGAATACGATTGATGCAGAAGTCACCGAAGAAATGGACGCCGCAATGGCAGGCGCAATCGCGGCGCCCGTGCCCGCGACGGACACGATGTTCCAGGATGTTTACGACCCCACGACTCCAGCGCCACAGCCACAACGCGCGCGGCTTGCCTCCGTTCTGGAGGAATTGAATTGACTAAGACAACCTATCGCGACGCCCTTCGCAAGGCCCTACTCGACGCGATGGCCGAGGATGAAAACGTCATTCTGATGGGCGAGGAAGTGGGGCTCTACGGTGGTGCCTATGGTGTGACCAAAGGGCTGCTGGATCATTTCGGGGCCAACCGCGTGATCGACACGCCAATCTCGGAACCCGGCATTGTGGGCGCGGCGATTGGGGCGGCGATGACCGGCCTGCGACCGGTGGCCGAGATCATGTATGTGGATTTCGCCGGAATGGTGATGGATCAACTGGCCAATCAGGCTGCCAAGTCACGATACATGTTCGGCGGCCAGATCGGAGTGCCGATGGTCCTGCGCACCCAAGGCGGCACCGGACGGTCCGCTGCCGCGCAGCATTCGCAATCGCTTGAGGCGTGGATGATGCACACGCCCGGCCTGCGCCTTGCGATGCCCGCAACGGTATCCGACGCATATCACTTGCTGCGCGACGCAATGCGCCAGCCAGACCCCGTCGTATTCATCGAACACAAGGGCCTCTATACCCTGAAGGGTGAAATTTCTCCTGACCCTGATGCGCCTTGGGGCCAACCTGCCATCCGGCGGGACGGACGAGACCTGACAATCGCCACCTACAGCCGGATGCTGCATGAAACCCTGACCGCCGCCGCCGCGCTTGCGCCCGAGGTTGAGGTTGAGGTGATCGACCTGCGTTGCCTCAACCCGCTGGACGACACCGTCCTGATGGAGTCGGTACGTCGCACCGGGCGCTGCCTGATCGTGACCGAAGCCGTCACCACCGGCTCTGTCGCGTCAGAGATCGCCGCGCGCGTAACCGAACAATGTTTCGACTGGCTCGAAGAACCGCCCCTACGCTTGGGCGGTGAGGATATCCCGATTCCCGTCTCACCCGCGCTGGAACGCGCGTCGATTCCCGATGCGATGCTGATCGAAGAGGTCGCGCGCTGGCTTGTCACGCGAGAGGCACCGTCATGGGCCGCGTAACCCTTTTGCTGCCCCGCCTGGGTGAAACCATGGAAGAGGCGAAAGTCACGGAATGGATCGTAGCACCAGGAGATGCCTACGCACGCGGCGACGTGCTGCTGGAAGTCGAGACGGATAAAACCGTGGTCGAGGTGCCGGCTCTGTCCGACGGAACGCTGATCAAGCAATTGGTTGCGCCGGGCGATACCGTGGCCCTTGACGGGCCGATCGCAGAAGTGGAGCAGGACGGCGAAGCAACCACCGCACATGTCGAGCCAGCCCCAACAGATCGCTCAAGCGAGACCCCGAATACTCTTAAGCCCGCGCAAACACCGCGGCTCATGTCGCAACCAACCTTGGGTAAAATCGCCGCGTCTCCTGCTGCGCGGGCTGCTGCGCGGCGCGGTGGCGTCTCACTGTCCGGCCTGACCGGCAGCGGCAGACGCGGCCGGATAACTGCGCAGGATGTGAACCACGGCGCGGGCACCGTTGTCCTATTGCACGGCCTATTCGACGACAGCAAAGGCTGGCGCGGCCTGCCGCAGCGATTGGCGAAACGTAGCCTGACTTGCGTCGTGCTCGACCTGCCCGGTCACGGTGATGACACGTCCACTGCAGACAGTTTTGATGCCGCAGCTGACCAATTGGCAAAGCGCCTGCCAGCAGGCCCGCTGCACCTTGTTGGCCACTCGTTGGGGGCTGCATTCGCGGCACGCCTTGCGACGCTGGACGGCGTTAGCCCCCTGTCGTTGACGCTGTTTGCGCCCGCCGGACTTGGGTCTGCAATTTCAGCAGATTTTCTGAGGGACATGGGAAACGCCGACACGGCCGAAGCACTCAAAACCGCCCTTGTGCATTTGGACGCCGGGCCGATGTCTGATGCCGCCATTTCCCAACAGCTGCCCAGACACGTCGCCCGACTGAAAGCCAAAGTCACGCTTGCAAATGCAGTGGCACAAAACGGCGTCCAGCAGATCGACGCGACCGGCGATATTGCCGCCGCCCCTTGCCCCGTTGCCGTCATGTTTGGCACCAGTGACCGCATCCTGGATTGGCGCAACGTGGCCCATTTACCTGCTGAAGCACGCATCCATCTGATACCGAACGCAGGCCACTTGCCGCATCTTGTTCGGCCCGACCTTGCCGCAGCGCTGATCGCGTCTGGGCATGACTTGGCGCAAAGCGCTTGAATGCGCCGCCCCGCCATTTACCGTTTAACCAAGTGAACCCGGCCAATTCCGGGAAGCCCATAGGAGGATACCATGATGAAAAGCCTGATGACCGCAGCCGCACTAGCAAGCACAATGCTTGTCTCGCCGGCATTAGCAGACAGCCACACCAAACAGTTGGCAACCGTCGTCAAGATTGACGGGATCGCCTGGTTCAACCGGATGCGCGAAGGCGTTGACGAATGGGCTGCAGAAACCGGCAACAACGCTTACCTCGTTGGTCCTGCACAAGCCGACCCGCAGCAGCAGGTTGCCCTGATCGAAGACATGATCGCGCAGGGTGTTGACGCCCTTTTGGTCGTGCCGATGTCCCCTGAAGCGATCGAGCCTGTGCTGGGTCGCGCGATGGCGGCGGGTATCACCGTCATCACGCATGAAGCGGCAAGCCAGGAAAACACCCTCTATGACATCGAGGCCTTCAAGAACGAGGACTTCGGCGCCAACCTGATGGATCGCATGGCGTCCTGCATGGACGAAACCGGCGAATACGCTGTTTTCGTCGGCTCGCTCGGCAGCCAGACCCACAATCAGTGGGTCGATGGTGCAATTGCGCGCCAGAAAGAGGCGTATCCGAACATGACGTTGGTGGGTGACAAGAACGAGACTGCGGACGATCAGCAGCAAGCCTATGCCAAAGCGCAGGAAGTTCTGCGCGCCTTCCCGAATATCAAGGGATTGCAGGGATCGGCCTCGACCGACGTCGCAGGAATTGGTCTGGCGATTGAAGAACGTGGCCTGGAAGATGCCACCTGCGTCTTCGGCACATCGCTGCCCTCGATCGCAGGTCAGTACATGGAAACCGGCGCCGTTGATGGCATTGGCTTCTGGGATCCCAAGATCGCCGGTATCGCCATGAACGCCGTCGCAACGATGGTCATGAACGGTGAGGAAATCACTGACGGCATGGACCTGGGTCTGGAAGGTTATGAGGCGGTGACGCTGGAAGGCAAAGTCATTACCGGCAAGGCCTTCGTTGACGTGGATGCATCGAATATGGGCAACTACGACTTCTGATTGCTCGGTTCCGATTATATCACGGTCGCGCCCCGCGCTTGGGGCGCGATCAAATCAAGGACAACCAATGCCGTCAGACGCCCAAAACGCACCACTTGTCACGCTTGAGGCGGTCACCAAACGCTATGCCGCGATTACCGCGCTCGACAGTGTGAACCTGACCATCCGCGCGGGCGAAGCAGTGTGCCTTGCGGGTGAGAATGGATCGGGAAAATCCACTTTGATCAAAGTCTTGGTGGGGGTCGAGCAACCCTCTGGCGGCCGGGTGCTGTTTGACGGCGTGCCCCAGACCCGCCTGACGCCGACGGCGGCAACCGCCGCTGGTGTTCAGGTGATCTTTCAGGATTTTAGCCTTTTCCCCAATCTTTCCGTCGCAGAAAACATCGCCATGACGGCAGAACGTGCGACAGGAACCGTGATGGTCCGCAACGCTCGCGCCCATGCACGCGCCGCCGAGATGCTGGCCCGTGTCGGAGTGGAATTGGACCTCGACGCCCGTGTTGAACGCCTTCCCGTCGCGCACAAACAGCTCGTCGCGATCTGCCGCGCACTGGCCGCAGACGCGCGTCTGATTATCATGGACGAACCGACCACTGCCCTGACCGAGCGTGAGGTTGCGCGCCTGCTGGATCTGATCCGCACGCTCAAAGCCGATGGAGTTGCGGTTCTTTTCGTTTCGCACAAATTGGCCGAAGTGCTGGAAGTCTGCGAAACCGTCGTGGTCCTGCGCAACGGCGAAAAAGTCGCCGAAGGTCCGGCGTCCGAATTTGATTCTGCTTCTTTGACGCGCGCAATGACCGGACGCGACGTCGCGACCGCGCCGCCGGCCCCGCTCGACCCAGCGTCTCCGGCGTTGCTCAAGGTCGAAGGCCTCGGCCGTGCGGGGGCGTTTGAAGATGTTTCGCTGACCCTGCACTCGGGTGAAATTCTGGGCGTTGCCGGATTGCTGGGTTCCGGGCGCACCTCATTTGCCAAAGCGCTGTTCGGATTGGCCTGCCCGGACAGGGGCCGCGTTACTCTTGACGGCACCGACGTTCCCTTGGGCGATCCGATTGCGGCGGCCGCATCTGGTATCGGATATGTGCCTGAAGATCGGCTGACCGAGGGTTTGTTCCTGGAACAAAGCATCGCGCATAATATTGCCGTTGGGCGGTTCGACACACACACGCAAAACGGCGTGCTCAACCTGGGCAATCTGTGGTCAGAAGCTGCGGATTGGCTCAAACGTCTATCGGTCAAGGCACCGGACCCAACAGCGCCTGTGCGATCCTTGTCCGGGGGTAATCAGCAACGGGTTGTGCTGGCCCGCTGGATGGCCCGTCAACCGCGCGTGCTCATCCTGAACGGCCCCAGCGTGGGCGTTGACGTCGGCTCCAAGGCGGAAATCCACGGCATCATGGCGGATTTGGCGGCGGGCGGTCTTGGGATCATCGTAATATCGGACGATCTGCCCGAGTTGTTGTCGACCTGCCACCGCATCCTTGTGATGAAGGAAGGACGCATCACAGAAGAGGTCACAGGCGGTGCCAAAGTGAGCGAAGCTGATCTAAGCCACCGGCTTGCGTCATGACGAGCGCAAAACACTCAGACACAGGTGCGCAAGCATGAAATCTTTCGACTGGAAGCGTAACGAAGTGCTCGTTTTTGCCGTGATCGTCGGGTTCTGCGTGCTTGCGACCCTCCGCGATCCGAACTTTCTGTCGATCCCCACGCTGACCGATCTGATGCGCAATTCGATCGTGTTGGGTATCTTCGCGGTCGGGGCGATGGTGGTGTTGGTGTCAGGCGGTATAGACGTCAGCTTCACAGCTGTAGCAGCCTTCGCAATGTACGCGACCACGGTGATACTGCGCGACTTAGCGCCGGATATGCCATGGCCAATGGCCTTTGCAATTGCGACGCTGATCGGGGCGGTTCTGGGCGCGATAAATGGAGTCCTCATCGCGTTTTTCGGGCTACCGACGCTGATTGTTACGCTGGGCACCCTGTCGGTTTTCAGGGGGTTTCTGTTGACCTTCGTGGGCACTTTGCAAATCTCGAACCTGCCGCCGGGTATGCGGGATTTCAGCCGCTGGATGATGGTCCGGGGAACCAATTCAGACGGTTCGTTTTATTCCCTTCCCTGGGCGTTTGCGGCACTGGTGATTATTGTCGTGGCAACGTGGTTCATCCTGAACAGGACGATGCTGGGCCGCGCGATCTATGCCATCGGCGGCGCACCTGAAAGCGCGCGCCGGATAGGTATCGACGTGCGCGGGACCCAGTTTTTTATCTATGTCTTCGTCGGCGCACTGGCCGGACTGGCTGGGATCATCCATGCCTCGATGGCACGCATATCAAACCCGTTTGACCTTGTGGGGCTGGAACTGAGCGTGATCGCAGCCGTGGTTCTGGGTGGTGCGCGCCTGACCGGCGGCGTCGGCACGTTGACCGGCACGCTGCTGGGCGTCGCGCTCATCGTTCTGGTCCGCAACTCACTGATCGTAATCGGCATTCCATCGACTTGGCAATCTGTGGCCATTGGGGTGCTGATCCTTGTTGGTACCGGGTTGCCCGCCTGGCAAGCCAAACGTGCAGAGGCCCAACAGACATGATTAACCGCATCCTGCATTCGACCGAGGGTCGACTGGCTATCATCACGCTGGCTGTCTTCACCACGATGGCCATTCTTGTACCGGATCGTTTTTTGTCGTCCGCCAACTTGACCTCGATGGCCTTCCAGTTCCCAGAGTTTGCGATCCTCGCCCTTGCGGTCGCCGTTGCGATGCTGACCGGTGGCATTGACCTGTCCGTCGTCGGGGCCGCGAACTTGTCGGCGGTCGTGGCCGCCTTGTTCATGAACCACTTTGCCGGCGAAGGCACCGGCACCGGGCTTCTGCTTGCGGCCATCGTGTTGGCTTTGTCCGTGGGGCTGATGGCGGGCCTGTTTAACGGCGTTCTCGTCGCGAACTTTGGACTCCCTCCTATTTTGGCAACCTTGGGAACCGGCCTGATATACACCGGACTCGCCATAGCTATGACGGGCGGCAGTGCCGTGATGGGCATGCCCCCCGCTGTGGCCTGGGTCGGGAACGGAACACTGCTAGGAATTCCTGTGCCGCTGGTGATTTTTGCGATCCTTGCCGCAGTTGTCGGCTGGGCACTGAAATACACCGCATTCGGACTGAAAACCCGGATGTTCGGGGCCAACCCCCTGGCGGCACGATACGCAGCGATGGATACGGAGCGGGTTCTGATCAAGGTCTACGCCCTATGCGGCACGTTGTCCGCCATTGCGGGGCTTATCGTGATGTCGCGCGCAAACTCCGCCAAAGCCGATTACGGCAGCAGCTATCTGTTGCTGGCCGTGCTGATCGCGGTGTTGGGCGGAGTGAACCCCTATGGCGGTTATGGCCGCATCATCGGCGTCGTCCTTGCCGTCTTATCCATGCAGTTCCTGTCGTCGGGGCTGAATTTGCTGCAAGTCACTAATTTCGCGCGCGAAATGATCTGGGGCATCCTGCTCATCGCCGTGATGCTTATCAATCTCGTCTCTTTCCGGAGAAAACCATGAAAAAAATTCTAAACGACCCCGAAGACTACGTTGACGAAACACTGGCAGGCCTGTGTGTGGCCCACCCAGAAACCTATTGCCTTAAGGGCGAAGACAATCGCGTTGTGGCCCGCACAACGCCCGGCAAAGCCGGAAAGGTCGGCATCGTTTCAGCTGGCGGATCGGGCCATCTGCCCGTGTTCACCGGCTATGTCGGACACGGCCTGCTGGACGCCTGCGCCATCGGCAATGTCTTCGCCTCACCCTCCGCCGAGCAAATGGCAGATGCTATCCGCGCCGCGGATCAGGGCGCCGGTGTGCTGCGCCTCTATGGCAACTATGGCGGCGACGTGATGAACTTCGACATGGCCGGTGATCTGGTCGAAATGGAGGATATCGATACCACGACCGTCTTACTGGCTGATGACGTCGCCTCGGCCCCGCCGGAAGAGGCTGAAAAGCGACGCGGTGTCGCAGGTATGGTCTTCGCATTCAAAATCACCGGTGCCGCCGCCGAAGCAGGCCTCGATCTGGCCGGGGTGACGCGTGTCGCGCAAAAAACAGCAGATGCCTGTCGGTCCGTTGGGGCGGCCTTGTCGCCCTGCACCGTGCCACAGGCAGGCAAGCCCACTTTCGAAATCGGCGACGATGAAATGGAGATGGGCATGGGCATCCACGGTGAGCCGGGCGTCTGGCGCGGCAAACTGCGCCCTGCCGACGCCATCGCCGAGGAAATGATGGACCGACTGCTGGCCGATATAAATATCGGCAGCGGCGACCGGGTGTCCGTGCTGGTCAACTCCTTGGGTGCCACGCCGCACGAGGAGCTTTATATCCTCTACCGCATTGTCCAGGCACGCCTGCAAGCCGTCGGGGCTGAAATCGTGATGCCGCTGGTTGGGCGCTACGCGACATCAATGGAAATGACCGGCGTGTCCTTTACGCTATGCAAACTGGATGAGGAACTCGAAGGCTACCTGAAAGCGCCTTGCGAGTGCGCATTCTGGAGCGTCAGATGATCACCGTTGCCGACTTGCGCGCCGCCTCGTTGCGCCTGAAAGACGCGATGGAGGCCGAGGCGGACACCCTCAACTCTGCCGACGGCGCGCTTGGGGACGGCGACCTTGGGATTACCATGCGCAGTGGGTCACGGGCAGTCGCGGAAAAAGCCCCCGATCTGCCTGATGACTTCGGCATGGCGCTGATGGGCTGCGCGCAGGCTTTTATGAAAGTGTCATCGTCTTCTTATGGCACCTTACTGGCGACTGGCCTGATGGCCGCCGCCAGGGAAACCAAGGGCCGCGACGCGATCAACGCAGCGGAGTTGCCCGACCTGCTGCATGCCGCACGAGACAAGATGATGGCCCGTGGCAAGGCAGAGTTGGGGGGCAAAACAGTGCTCGACTCGCTTGATGCCATCGCGACAGCACTCGAAGGTGCAAAGGACCCTGCAGCGGCAGCCGTGGCCGCCGCGCACGACGCGCAGATTGCATTCCGGGACAAGCCCGCGACCATAGGGCGCGCGCGCATCTTTGCGGAAAAATCTGTGGGCATGGATGATCCGGGCATGCTGGCGATGACCAAGATTGTTCAGGCCCTGACCGGGCGGTAAACACCCGCGCGCTTTTGGTCAGGCGTCGTAACCATCCATTCCATCGACCTTCTGGCCCGCGTGAAGCGCCCAATCCGCCTCGGAAAACCGAGGCTGCGCAAACTGGTTTTGATGCCAGTACGGATAGATCAGCGGCGGGCGGGACACCGCATCCAGCCGCGCGACCTCATCCTCTGTCAGCGACAAGTCAGCGGCCCCCAATGTTTCGGCGAACTGCGCCTCGGTCCGGCCACCGACCACAAGCGTGGCAACTGCGGGCCGTTGCAAAAGCCAAGCAAGTGCCACCTGCGCCACGGATCTGTCGCCCGCAACCTCACGCAAGACATCAACGATGTCCCATAACCGGTCCCAGTCCCGGATCGGCGGTTCGGTCCAACCTTTGGCCTGACGCGAGCCTTCTGCGAAACCTTCGCGCGTATGTTTACCGGTCAGCAGACCCGCGACTAGCGGTGACCAGATCATCACCCCGAGCCCCTGATCCACGGACAGCGGTAGCAACTCATACTCCGCCTCGCGCGCCTCTAACGTGTAGTGGATCTGTTGCGCGGTGAACCGCTCCAATCCGCCTGCTCCGCTGGCCAACAGCCCCTTCATGACTTGCCAGCCAGACCAGTTGGAACAGCCAAAATACCGCACTTTCCCGTCCTGAACCAATCGGTCCAACGCGGCCGTCACCTCATCCATCGGGGTTTGGCCATCCCATTCGTGCATCAGGTAAATATCAATATGATCGCGCCCCAAGCGTTTCAGCGAGCGTTCGCATTCCCGGATCAGATGCCAGCGGCTCATCCCCTCATCATTCGGGCCATCCCCGATCCGCATCCGCGCCTTGGAACAAATCAGCGTATCCGGGTCGCGGTCTTTCATCACTTTGCCGACAATTTCTTCCGACAGGCCGGTCGAGTACATGTTGGCCGTGTCGATCAGGTTCACGCCCCTGTCCAGGCAGGTATCAACCAGCCGCCCGGCCTCTGCGACGTCCTGCGCGCCCACTCGGCCAAAATCGCCGCGTCCACCAAATGTGAACGTTCCCATCGTCAGTGCGGAGACTTTAAGCCCGCTGCGCCCCAGATACCGGTATTCCATTGTGTCGTCCTCCTACAAGCAACGCTGCCCTGCCGCCCCACCGCTGTCTATAGGGCATTGCCAAGTTGTTTGATCCTTGTGACTTGGCTACGTGGTGACGCATGAAAATACCGACGTCAATGCCGCGCCTGAAGGGCTTTCGCCACCCTCGTAAAGTCATTGCTTACGCGGTCTGGGCATACCATCGGTTTGCGCTGAGTACGGCGGATGTTGAGGATCTGCTTGCGGAACGTGGCGTGATGGTCAGCCGAGAAGCAATCCGCGGCTGGGTCAACCGATTTGGTGCGCACTTTGCTGCGTGCATCCGC
>CAJQNG010000070.1 GCA_905479635.1 uncultured Boseongicola sp.
CCTCGGACGGAGAGATTTCTGGTCGGGGGGGACCCGGCTTTGACAGCAAAGGCGATGCTTTCATCATTTGATCCGCCATTCATGGTCCGCCCTACCCATACGAACCTGCGCGGTGGCCTGCGTGTCATTCATGATGCAAAAGCCTTTATCGCCGAACCGGCACTGGCCAAGGGCATGTCCTATTTTGCAATTGAATATTATCCCTCAAGCTATGTGGCTCCGGATGGTCAGGAAGGTGCCCTTCAATTCAGAGCCGCTGTTCTAGATGGCGAGGTCATCCCGGATAAGCTCTGGTGGTCGCCTGGTGAATTTACAGACCCAAAGCCCAACCGTGTTGCGCTAAAATACCATGAACGCGGGCTGTTTGATCTAGAAGAGCGCTTCACCGAAGCCCCCGAGGCCGTGCTTAAGGATGATCCAGCAAAGATATTTGCGGCAGTTATTGAAAAAACTGATCTTGATCTGTTCGGCATAGATTTTGGCTTTGATGCGCAAGGGCGCATCGTCGTTTACGAGATCAACGCGACCATGATGTTTTTCGGGACAGGCGGCCGTCTGTCTTATACTCCACGTCGAGAGATTTTGCGTGAGCGGTTCGATAAGAAGTTTCTGACCTATCTAAGGAAGCGCGCCACCAGGCGTTGATTGCGCCGATTTTGCATTACGGCGTGATTTCGAAGTCGTTTGAAAGAAAGAAGACGGGCTCGTCGCCGCTCCTGCGGTTCCAGTCGACCCGCCGACAGACATAACCGTTTTCAAAAAAGTCAGCCATTGCGGCGGTGCTCGAGCATTCTACCGTTTTCGTTCCATGAGGCATGTCGCCATGGTCACCACTATAATGGGCAAAGTTCAGAAGGCCGAAATGATCGCGGTCAAAGCCGCACAATATTCCTCCTTCGCGCAGATACATGGCCACCGAAGATTTGTTATCAGTGAGCATCATCCCAAGAGTATGCTTGATTCCACATTCTGAAAGACACTCGCGACGCGCACGCAGCAACCGAATCCCAAGGAGGCGACCCTCAGCTTCCGGGTGAACAAGTGTACCGCGCACTGATGCTGCAAGCGTGCCTTCCTTAAGAGTTTTCAACAAAGCAACCGGTATTTCGCCTCTTTTCAGCGGAGCGACCTCACTTAGTCCGTAGCCAACCATCTGGCCATCTTCAAAAGCGCCAACGTTTCCGTTGTTCGGTCCCAAAAGTATAGTTTGAAAATCAGAAAGTTTCTTTGGGTTCAATGTGCCGATAGGGAGACTTGGATAGACTGTTTGAAAGAGAGCGTCCACGCTTCCGGCATCGTCAAAAGTGAGTGATCTGAACTCTAAAGGCATCGCAATGAATAGAATATCCCAAATACTTATCTACCTACAATAATGGCAGAAATGAATACGTGAGGAAAGATTTACTGATCAACGAACCATGCAGTCGGGTTTTTGGCTCGAAATCAGACAGTCAAAAGCACTCGCTCCATCGGCAAAACCAAAGGTTAAGGCACACGTGAGTAGACAAGGCTAGACCTCTGGCCAAACCTACCGTGACTTCAAAAACGCTACGAGAATATCGCGTGCTGCCTTCAGATCGGCCTTATCAATCATCTCGGTCACGGTATGTATATACCGCGTGCCCACAACAATTCCGATCGCCCGCGCACCCGCTGCCGACTGCTGAGCCGCGGCGCCGTCCTGACCGCCAGACCGCAACATCGTGCGCTGATAAGGGATTTTCTTCTTCTCGGCGAGCGCTGCCACCTCAGCCACCAAAGCCTTGTCTGCAATGAACGACCCATCGCGAATGTGCAGACCAAAGCCCTGCCCCTGCACTGTTGTGCGGTCCTGCTCGGGTACACCCGGCGTGTCACATGACAACGTCGTATCAATGCCGATGCCGATGTCCGGCTTCACCGCATAGGACGCTGTCCGCGCCCCGCGTAAACCAACTTCTTCTTGCGTCGTAAACACCACGTGGATCTCGGCCTTGGTCTTGGCCTTGCCAAGACCCCGCACCGCCTCGATCCCAAGCCAGCACGCAACCCGGTTGTCCAACGCCTTGGACACAAGCTTCTCGCCCATCTCCAGAAACGGCTCGTCCATGACAACCATGTCACCGACCTTCACCCTATCCTTCGCAGCCTCACCCAATCCGGTATCAACGTAAAATTCGTGCGGCTCGGGGATGCGCTTTTTGTCCGCAGCCGAAGCAATATGCACCGGACGCCCCGCCGGGTTCATCACAGCCTTCAATTCGCCGTCATCCGTGCAAACCAAAACGCGCCGCGAAAACAGGTTGCGCGGATCAAATCCACCAACAGGCTGGAGGTACAAAAACCCCTTGTCCGAGATGTGGCTGACCAGAAATCCGATCTCATCCATATGACACAAAAGCATGATCCGCTCAGGGTCCGTACCCTTACCGTTGCGCACACAATGCAGCGATCCCATGGCGTCGACACGCACCTCGTCAAACAGACCTTCGACCTCGCCAAGGATCAACTCTCGCACTCGCTCCTCGTTGCCCGGCACTCCGGGGGTCTCGCAAAGATTTTTCAACAGCTCGATATTCATAACGCCAACCTTTCAATCCAAGTTGACCGCATAATGAAGCCACAGCCCAAGGGTTCAAGCAGGAAGTCGCTCAAGCGCAAGTCAATTGCCGGGCAATCGTGTTCGCCGTAGGGTAGGATCGACAAAGGGAGGATTATGAGTATGCGACATCTGTTTTTCGCCACGGCCATTACCCTGGCCTCAACCGCGCCCGTCTGGGCCGACGGCGCCGCCTTAATGATCGGAAACGAGGACTATGCCGGGTTGAATGATCTTCGACGCGGAGACGAGGTGACAGGCCCAGCTTCCGCTTTCGAACGCCAAGGCTTCGAAGTTTTCAGTATCAGTGACGCCGAAGGTCGTGATCTTGTCGAGGCGCTTTCTGCTTTCGAGGCAGCTGCCTCGGATGCGGATCGCCTTATCGTCGTGCTGGCCGGTCGCTTTGCTCACTCTGCAACCGACACGTACTTTCTGCCCACAGATGCGCGTCCGGGCGCGCTCACCGACGTTGCGGCGACTGCCATCCCGCTGAGCCAGATACTGGCCATCCTCGCTGAAACTCCGGGCCGGGCCATCCTTGCTTTAGCCAACAGCGATGTCGACGGCAACTTCGGGCCACTCCTTCAAATAGGTATCGGCGATCTTGACCTGCCGCAGGGCATCACCCTTCTGACCGGAGCCCCCCGCCCCTTGGCGCAATCGGTCCAGCGCCTGGCACGCCCAGGCGAGAACCTTGCGAACTTGCGCAACAGCCGCAGTGTCCAGATTGGTGGCTTTGTCATGGACGGACAGGTGTTTGTAGCGGATCTTCGTGAACCCGCGGTCGCCGCCCAGGCCCCCACACCGACGACAACCGACCGCAGCGCCGATCTTCTGGCATGGCGATTGGCTGACCGTATCGACACCATCGAAGCCTACGAGGGCTATATCGACAGCTTCCCCGATGGCCAGTTCACTGCAATGGCAACCGGGCGTATCGAGGCAATGACAGACACGCCCGAAGCCCGCGCTGAGCGCACTGAACAAGCCCTCGAGCTTAACCGTGACCAGCGTCGGGAAATTCAGCGTGATTTGACGCTTCTGGACTTTAACACCCGCGGCATCGACGGCATCTTCGGTCGGGGTACCCGCGCTGCCATATCATCGTGGCAGACGGCAAACAGCACCGACGTCACGGGCTTTCTAAGCACCGACCAGATTACCCGCCTCGACGCCCAGGCCGAGCGTCGCGCCGCCGAACTTGAAGCCGAAGCCGAACGCCGCCGCGAGGACCGCCTCGCGCAGGACCTCGCCTTTTGGGAGGAAACCGGCGCCCGTGATGACGAACCGGGCTTACGGGCCTATCTGACCCGCTTCCCCGACGGCGACTTCGCTGAAGTGGCCCGGACCCGGCTTGAAACCATTGAACGCCGAAAACGCGCCGAGACAAATACGCGGGACCGGCAGCTTTGGGACGAAGCCCGCATCCAGGACACCGAGCAATCCTACCGCGACTATCTTGCCATCGCACCACAGGGCGCGTTTCGCCAAGAAGCCGAAGATCGTATCGCCGAACTGACCCGCGCCTCACAACAAACCGGGCGCCAACGTCAGGCAATACAGGAAGAGAACGCCTTGAACCTGACCCCGAACACACGGCGCGCGATCGAAAGTCGTCTGGATCGTTTGGGATTAAAACCAGGAAAGGTTGATGGGACCTTTGACGACGACACCCGCCGTGCGATCCGCCGCTATCAGTCCGCCAGAAATCTGGATGAAACCGGATACCTGAACGAAGCTTTCGTCGTTCAGATCCTCGCGGATTCGGTGCGCTCGATCTTTAGGTAAGCATTGGGGATGGCAGCGCCTTCCAGGGCTTGCCTCCCCTTATTTCTTCGGCGTGCCCATCTTCGAATGAACTGAATATCAACGGGTAGATTAGGTGTCGCAAAGGTCCAAGGATCGTTGGGCTGCGATGGACTGAATGAGCGGCCTGAAGCGTGCTATAGCCAGTCATTTCCTCGCAGGTCAGTTTCAGCAAGCGAACCAGCACCCATTTCCATTTTGACTTTCCAAAATGGAAATGGGTGCAGTGATCTGAATTCATTTAGAAAAGTCATGACTTGGCCAGAGAACGGTTCTTTGGAAACGAT
>CAJQNG010000071.1 GCA_905479635.1 uncultured Boseongicola sp.
TTTGATGAATTCGACAAAGGCTTTGAGCGCGCGTCGCCGCGTGACTCTTTAGCTCAAGGCTCGTGGCGACAAGTATTTAAGTTTTTTCGGCTAAAGTAATTTCTAAATTCGCGTTGAAAGGTATTCTCAGGGAGACATAGAGAGCGAGGGGGCAATCTCAGTGAAGTCTATTTTCGGCTTGGTTCTACACGCAGTTGCAGTCGCCGTTTTGGCAGCTTGCAGCTCGCTTTCGCCTTTTGAAGGCGCTCTCGAAACGACTCCACCACCTGTCAAGACTGGGATTTGGGGTGAGATTGAGAAGGTTCGAAGGACGGATTGGCAGTTTCCTTTGAACGATGGTCAAACCGCGCTCGACTGGCGCCTCCGCACAATCGACTCAGCAACGCAGTCAATTGATTTGCAAAGCTTCCTGTGGAAGTTCGATAGAGTCGGTACGGCGGTGGAGGATAGACTGCTTGCAGCCGCCGACCGAGGCGTGAGTGTGCGCATCCTCATCGATGATAGCTTTATCGTTGGTCAGGATCGCGAATTGGCAAAACTGCACCTGCACGAAAATGTCGAGTATCGTATCTACAATCCCTACAAACGTAGAACCGAGACGGTGGCATCACGCTTTCTCTTGAACTTGGGCGAATTTCGAAGGCTCGACCATCGAATGCACAACAAATCGATGGTCGTGGACAATCAGGTTGCCATTGTCGGCGGCAGAAATCTTGCTGATGAATATTTTGGATTCGATGAGAAAGCCAACTTCCGTGACATGGAGTTGCTTTTAGGTGGGCCAGTTGTTGAGGAAATTAGTGCATCTTTCGATGAATACTGGAACGATCGCTGGTCTTTCCCCGTCGATTCAGTAGCCAGAATTCTTCGTTTCACGGAAAAAGATGTCACAACACAAGACCCAGCTTTTTCGCGCCGTTATCCCATTGAAACCGAAAGTAGCAGAAATAGAAAGTGGTTGGCAGTAGTAGATTCTGCATATGCCGGCCGAGCCCGGCTGATTGTCGATGCCCCACCAGAGGAAACACCACAAGCCGTGGCCGATCGGCCGGTTCAAGTGGCAAACGAATTACAGGCATATTTTGATGAAGCTGAAGATGAGATCGTCATAGTATCCGCGTATCTTATCCCGACACCAATCATACTCGAAAGTCTACGCGATGCCGTGAAACGGGGTGTTCGGGTTCGACTTCTGACGAACTCGATCAACTCAAACAATCACATCGCGGCCTATTCGGCTTATCGCGGACATGTCCGAGAACTCTTGAACATCGGCGCGGAAGTGCATGAGCTTCGAGCAAGGGCAGAAACAAGGCCAAGATATATCTTTCTGCCATCATCAAGCAGCATGCTACTTGGACTGCATGCTAAGTACACTGTTATAGATGGCCGCCGCGTCCTTATTGGAAGTTCTAATCTGGACCCGCGATCGCTTCGGATAAACACGGAGATACTTGTTGCCGTGGAAAGCCGAGGCCTAGCGCGCCAAATCCTTACATTCACACAACCTGATTTCGAGCGCGTCAATGCTTGGCAACTCTCGCTGGGACAGGACGGCGCCATATCTTGGCTCGGCGATGGTATTAGGGTGAACACAGAACCAGCAGAGCACACCTTTCAACGTATTGAGGAGTGGTTCTTCGCGCATTTGCCAATCGAGGACGAGATGTAGCGGCCTCTCGCACCCCTGGAATTGTTCGCGCCGCATTCAAATCACGATGCCGTGCCGACCGTGGCCAACGAAGCAGAGGTATTGAGCAAATCAGACAGGACAAGAATTGTTGTTATCAGGGTCGGGATGAGAATAATGGTCGTCCCGAAAACGATTAGCCAAAACGAGATGGCGCGTGAGCTCGGTTTCGAATAATCGGCTTTGAGGTATTCAAGCCTAAAGACATCGATAGAAAATGGCGCCAATCCGTCGAAGAACGAGTTCCGAAAGTCGCTGGCATCGCTTGTGCCTTCGGTCAGGCGTTTGAGAACGTCTTGAACCACGGCGTCTCCGGTGCGCTCGATATTGCCGGCAGATAGGTCGCCTTCGGTTTTCTCGATTGCGCGGGTTCCCGAGCGTACCAGACTGATAAGACCTTCGCGGAAGCGGCGTGGATATTTGAGTGAGCCGCCGGATTCATCGCGCATTTCATCGCCACCCCTAGCGTCACTTAGAAAGTCGCCAATAGTCAACCTGAAGCTGCCCGCAATTCCATTTGCTGTCTTCGTTGTTTCCTTGAATGTGATGAACTCCTCATAGCCTCGATAGCCGGTAATCTGGCGCGGACAAAAGAGAGTAAATATAGCCACCCCGGCTCCCACGATGACTAATCCCAAGTAGAAGATATCGAACCGTGCTTGCGCAAGATACTCAATGACTTGCGAAGAGTGCCGCTCCTTGGATAGCGCCAGGAAGGGCTGCAAAGGTGCGTTGTGAAAAATTATGAACGCAATGAATGGGGCAATGATTGTGAGCCTAGGCACATTACCGGATGCAAGCCGCGCAAGGTTCGACCATTTGGTGAGTTCGTTAAATCTAGACAGCTTCACGGGCGCTTGGCCTCTCTGGTTTCGACAAACGAGCCGGGCATCGCAGAGCCTTAGCCACACCAAGTTTTAAGTATATGTTGCAAAGGGCAACCTCGCAAGCGACTGCGCTGGGAATTCCGCGCGTCCGCCGCTTCGTATTGGAGGCGCGATTGAGTTCCACTTTACCTTAGAGAAATGAGCCATAGTTTAGACGCGGGGCAAAGAACTAAAAACGTTCCAGGATTTTCTCTCGATGACCAATGCAAAAGTTTTCGACATGGTCGTGTCTCGACCCTAAAGACTCTTTCGACCTTTGGCGCGAGGTTACGCGAGACATCTACGACTTAGCGGCGCCCCCGCTTACGGCGCGAACTGCGATTATCGGCGAAACTGCATCAATCCGAGAAACTCGTGATTTCTGAGGTTTGGTGTCAGGAAAACACAAAGTGGCAGAATTCGTCTCACATTGCGAAAGACAACCAGCCTGACCTGAAGCTTCGCCGTTACCTGAGTGGTGGGGCGTTGGTGGAGGCCGAGGGCCGCGTGCATAGGCTTTATCCGGGCGCGACGTACCTCTTGGATAAGTAGCGGCCCATCATGGAGATTTCTGAGAG
This sequence comes from uncultured Boseongicola sp., assembly GCA_905479635.1. Lineage (GTDB taxonomy): Bacteria > Pseudomonadota > Alphaproteobacteria > Rhodobacterales > Rhodobacteraceae > Boseongicola. The sequence goes on from CAJQNG010000071.1 coordinate 3,135, forward strand.
CAATCGTCAAATTAACGTTTTCGTGCCGCACGAGCACGTCGGTTACGACTTGAACCAAGAACCCGTAATTAGATGGAAAGACGAAAGCAAGGAAGGCGATATCATTAAGGCATCGCTCGATGTGCTTTGGAGCAATTCATTCCACGCAAACATGGATGCATCGGACGGCTCTGAGAGTGTGTTTCTTGACGTGCCAAGTGAGCTCATTCTTGGTGCGACTGAAAGCTTCGAGCAGTAACTTCATCGAGCTCTTTCGCCGAACTCATCACGAAGCCCAGATAGATGTCGAGCGTCGCATCAACCCGTTGCAGAGTATCAGCGACACAGGCCCCAATTTCAACCCGACTAAATCCGCCGCATTCTGATGCCGGATCGGCAAAGACGATGCCCGGAACGCAGGACAATAAGAATAAAGTTGCGACAAGAATTCTCATGACGACACTCCCAACGGTCTTTGACATTCTGTGGCATACACACTTGATGCAAGTCCAGAGGGGAACCAGCGGAGCTTGAGCAGTCCGTTCAGCGGCCCTTTATGCCGCATCCAGAGAACGTCTGCTCCGAGCCCAGAGAGACGCGGCACAGACACTCCCCATATGGGGAGAATGAGACCCAGAATAGCGGCACCCGCCGATCCCCATGGCCGCGCTCATTAGTTTGGTGCAAAAAGCAATTGGCCAAACTTTTCGTCCTGCATCGCAACGACGAGAAGTTTCCCGCCCTCGTCAATGTATGCACCGCTTGCCTCCGCGAGCCATTGGATGAAGCTATCCGACAGCGACTCAGGCGGACATGCGGCACGCGTTGTCGGCCCAGGCTGGATGGCCAATTCTTGGCGCTTCAGGCTCCAATCGCCCAAAACACGGTTACAGTCAGCTTGGGCAGCGAAACTGCCTGCCGCATCGAAAGCAATCCTGTAGTCTTCAGGATTGGCAGGTTTGAGTGTATCCCCATCACCCGTCTTGATAGAGACAAGCTGCCATTCCGAGCCTGTCATTTTGCCGCGCAATTCCGCGTCCAGTCCGGCTAACGGCTCGGGAAGAACGCCGGCATTCACAAGAGCGCCGGATACAGCGCCCACCCCAATAGCCATAATATTGTTTGCGCTTGACGCCCACCCAACCATCGAAAGGTTTGGGTCTTCGAAAAATGCAATGTCGCTTTCGAACCCGAGGGTCTGGCCGCCGTGACCCCACACTCCCTCGGCCTTTTCCGCCAGACCGATACCGTAGTTCAGAATTGTCACGTTGCCTGTCGCTACCGCGTCCTGCATCTCGGTCACGCTCGTCTTTGACGCGAAGAGTTCCCCGGCGAGCAAGGCTTCAATGAATACGTGCATGTCATCGACCGTCGAGACAACTGCACCCGCTGCGGCACCTTGGGACATGTTCCAATCTGTCGTCTCAATGTCGAACGGTGCAGCGAAATAGGCGCGGGGAAGTCCAAGCTCCGGGCCGGGAACGCCGTCCACATAGCTGGTGTCCTTCAGCCCAAGCGGTTCGAAGACGCGTGCTTCAAAGCTCTGCCCCAGCGGACGTCCTTCAATCTTTTCGATAGCGAGCCCAAGAAGGACGTACCCGGTGTTGCTATAGGCCCATTGCCCCTCAGCACCGGGTAAAAACGACGGTTTGCCATGTTCTGCTGCGAACGCGACGAGTTCCTCCATGGTATATCCGCGACGCAGCGCATCGGGATCTGTCAGATCACCCTCCATGATACCAGGGGCGCCGTCGGGTGCATTGTCAGTATAGCTGAAGACTCCAGCCGTGTGGTTCGCAAGTTGCCTCAGAGTAATGACGTCACCATTTGGAAGCGTTTCTGCGAACTCGGGCAAATGCCGCGATAGCGGGTCATCGAGCGTGAGGGCTCCCTCTTCCTGCAACTGCATCAGAACGGCAGCGGTGATCATTTTGGTATTGCTTCCGACCTGGAACGGCGTGTCGCAAGACATCGGTGTGTTTTGGTCAGGATCAGCCGTTCCGGCGGCGCGGGCATAACGCCAATCGGCTCCTCTGACGGACAGGACGCCGCCCGGTGCGTATCCTACCATCGAAGCAATCCCTGAATCTGGGTCCACCATGCTTGTGAGGACCGCATCGAGTTCTGCC
>CAJQNG010000072.1 GCA_905479635.1 uncultured Boseongicola sp.
ACCATGGCTGGCCATCACCTGGCTTGGGCTGACCCCCACAACCCACATCAAAACCAATCCGACTGTGATCGTTGTGGCGGGTTTGTTGGTCGCAGTCGGCTCGCGCTTGGCGAATGGATACACCGGCGGCCACGGCGTTTGCGGCATCTCGCGCCCGTCTCTGCGTGGCTCTCCGCGAGGGCTTTCCACCTCTTTGCCGGTGGCGTCAGCTTTCTCGCCTTCAAGCATATTCTAGGAGTGATCTGATGCGCGCTCTTATCGCAACAATGGGTGGAAGTCTCTTCGGGCTTTGCCTTTGGGTCTCGGGCATGGTGGATACCACCCGCGTGCTGGGCTGGCTCGATATCTTTGGCGCATGGGATCCGACGCTTGCCTTTGTGTTGGGTGGGGCGATCCTGGCGATGGCGATGGCATGGCGGATCGCCAAACGCCGACCTTCGCCCCTTTCGGGCGGGTCATTCCTTGGCCGCCCTGGTCAGAAGTTCATTCCCGATCTTGTCGTTGGCTCGCTTCTCTTCGGTGCCGGATGGGGCTGGTCTGTGTCCCGGACCCTCGCTTGCGTCGCTGACTTTCGGCTGATCGCAAGGTCTTCTCTTCCTGGCTGCCATTATCACCGGAATGCTAGTAGCTGTCCCAGCACGCCGCCTTTCAACGCTAATTGAATGAGGTCAACTCATGACGATCACTCAGCTTCACCCGCAACTTTCGGTTGGTCGACAAATCACCCTAGATGAAATCCGCTCACTCGCGGCGTCAGGCTTTACCGACATAGTCTGCAATCGCCCAGACAATGAAATTGAAGACGGACCTCTATCGGCTGACGTTGCACAGGCGGCCAAAGTCGCGGGCCTGGGCTTTCACTATCTACCGATACGTCCCGGCGAACACCCGGTTGAGCAAGGGCAATCCATCGCCAAAATCGTCCAACGCCCAGACGCCCGTGTCTTTGCCTACTGTCGCTCTGGCGCGCGATCGACGCTTGCCTGGAGCATTGTAAGCCCACAGCAAAACTCAGTCCCGAACGTTTAGCCCTGATCGGGCGGGTCCCAATACTTTTCAAATACAGAACCGCGAAAGGACCTAAAATGGTGACGCGTTATCTGCCCATCCTTACATGGGCGCGTAAATACAATCGCGAAACCTTTTCAGCTGATCTGGTGGCCGCGCTGATCGTGACGATCATGCTGATCCCACAATCGCTCGCCTATGCTCTTCTCGCGGGCCTACCGCCCGAGGTCGGACTATATGCCTCCATCGCGCCGCTGCTTGTTTACACTCTTTTTGGAACATCGATGACACTGGCTGTCGGCCCGGTGGCAGTGGCTTCGCTTATGACGGCCTCGGCCGTAGGCGAAATCGCCGCGCGCGGCACGCCCGAGTATCTCGGAACAGCGATCGCGCTCGCGCTCATCTCAGGGCTCATGCTGATTGCCATGGGCATTGCACGGCTTGGGTTTCTTGCGAACTTTTTAAGTCACCCCGTGATCTCCGGGTTCATTACCGCCAGCGCCGTGCTGATTGCTTTTGGCCAACTGAAAAATATACTCGGCATCCAGATCGAAGGGCACAATCTGGTCGAGCAGGTTCTGGACCTGAGCACAAATCTACCAGAGGCTGATTTCACAACCTTCCTAATCGGCGTTTCAGTTTTTGCATTTTTGGTCTGGGCACGGCGATCTCTGGCCCCACTCCTGACCCGCACCGGGGTATCAGCGCCCCTTTCCGGCAGTCTGTCCAAGGCCGCGCCTGTTGTCGCAGTGATAGCCTCCACACTTGCCGTCGTTGTCTTGGGACAGCACGCCCAAGGCGTCGCCATTGTCGGAGACATTCCCCGCGGCCTGCCTCGTCCGGCCCTGCCAAATCTGGACCTCGAGCTTATGAATACCCTCCTTTTCCCAGCACTGATGATCGGCGTTGTAGGCTATGTTGAAACGATCTCTGTCGCTCAGACGCTCGCTGCGAAAAGGCGCCAGCGCATCGACCCCGATCAGGAGCTAATCGCGCTTGGTGCCGCCAACATCGGCTCGGCAATCTCCGGTGGATTCCCTGTCACCGGCGGTTTTTCACGCTCGGTCGTAAATTTCGACGCAGGCGCCAAGACTCCAGCCGCCGGCACCTTTACGGCAATTGGCATCGCACTTGCCACTGCGTTCTTCACGCCGTTTCTTTTCTTCCTGCCCAAGGCCACACTCGCGGCGACAATCATAGTAGCAGTCCTGTCTCTGATCGATATCGAAACGATCCGTCGCACTTGGGGCTACTCCAAGTCGGACTTCACCGCGATGCTGGGCACAATCATAGGCACGCTTGCGCTGGGTGTCGAAATCGGAATTGCAATCGGAGTTATGGCGTCACTTGCGCTTTTTCTTAGCAGAACTGCGCGTCCCCATGTTGCGATTGTCGGACGCATCCCCGGCAGCGAGCACTATCGCAATGTCAAGCGGCACCAGGTCGAGACAACACCCGGCCTTCTATCAATCCGGGTTGACGAAAGCCTCTACTTTCCAAATGCAAGGTACCTTGAGGACGCGGTCAATGCAGCCGTTTCCGCTGACCCGAACATCCGTAATGTAGTCCTGATGTGCACGGCGATAAATTATATCGACAGCTCGGCTTTGGAAAGCTTGGAGCAGATTAATCTCCGACTTGAAGACGCAGGGATTAAACTTCACCTCAGTGAGGTGAAAGGTCCCGTCCTTGACCGCTTGGAGCGCGTGGATTTTCTTACAAACTTGTCGGGGAAAATATTCCTCAGTCAGTATCAGGCTGACCGATATTGCATCGACTCGAACGCTGACACTTCGCAACCGAGCCAGTCGTGAAATCGATAAACGCAGACCCTGAACATTCCGAAGCGAAAGTGGGAAACGAACATATATCATCACCGCAAGGCGGATGATCTCGAGACTGGTTTTAAGGAACGAAATGGGCGGCGTTTTATTATCCTGCGAACTTAGGTCACCGCCCTTCCCGGCTCAAGCAAGTTTCCTCTTACAAAGCCGCGACGAGGGACACAACGCAGCCAATTGCATCTACGCCCCGTAATGTTGAATTGGGCTCAGAGCATGCGTAATTGGGCTGTCTGTGTTCAGAGGTCGAGCTCCCTATAGTATCACAGGATAGCTGTGAACAAGGGAGATAGATGGTGGAATACTTTGTTGGACTAGATGTTTCGCTTCGATCCTGTGCGCTTTGCATTGTTGAGAGCAAGGGCACGATGCTGCTTGAGCGAGCGCTCCCTTGTGAGGTCAGCGCAGCGAAGGTCCGATACGACCCCAAAACATCCCCTCGACGCCCCCTTTCTCTTGCGCGATGATGAGGCAGGCATTCGGGGCGTGGCCGTGGGAGGCTTGCTTCCTGTAAATCTGCGGCGATCACCTTGGCGCAGTGGAATTGAGCTATATGGAACAAAAGAGCGATGAACGGTTGAAGACGGCGCTTCTGCTGGTTGCTCTTGCGGGCCTTGTGTCAGGACTCGCCTTCTATTTCGCCGGCAGAGCGGTTGTGGCAGACACCGTTTGGTTTGTCGCAGTTCTTCCGGTTCTGATAGCCCTTTTGGTCGAGATCCTACGTAGCTTGATGCGGGGCGAGGTCGGGCTTGATATCGTTGCGGCTCTGTCGATGACGGCAGCTCTCGCGTTCGGCGAAACATTGGCAGCGGCTGTTGTGGCCGTGATGTATTCAGGCGGAACTTTCCTCGAAATCTTTGCCGAGGGCCGCGCGCGTCGCGACATGCACGACCTCTTGTCGCGCGTCCCCCGAACCGCAACCCGGCACCGGAACGGCGGCCTAGAGGAAGCGCCGCTCGATAAGATTGAACCTGGTGACCGGTTGCTGATCCGTCAAGGTGACATCGTGCCTGTGGATGGCTCAATCGCGTCTGAAAACGCATTCCTCGACACCTCCGCGCTAACCGGTGAGTCTCTCCCTGTACGTTTGTCTCGCGGCGCCGAGGCCATGAGCGGGTCCACAAACGCCGGCGAGCCATTCGATCTGACTGCGACGCGTCTTGCCACACAAAGCACTTATGCCGGGATCGTGCGCCTGGTCGAGGAAGCTCAGCGGTCCAAGGCGCCGATGGCGCGGCTGGCGGATCGCTGGTCTCTGGGATTTCTAGCTGTCACAGTTGCAATCGCTTTTGCTGCCTGGTGGTTCACCGGCGACCCGATCCGGGCCGTCGCCGTGCTGGTGGTGGCCACGCCATGTCCACTGATCTTGGCCGTACCTGTCGCCTTGGTCGCAGGCCTGTCGCGCGCAGCGCATTTCGGTGTGCTGATCAAGGGCGCTGGACCGCTGGAGGCGATGGCCCGCACCCGAATCCTGATCCTGGACAAGACTGGAACCCTGACCGACGGGCGCCCGCAGATCGTTTCGATAGACAGCTACGACGGTGCGGGCGAAGACGACATATTGCGTCTTGCGGGTGCGTTAGATCAGGCCTCGAAACACCCAGTCGCACAAGCCATAGTAACAGCTGCAAAAGCGCGCGGTCTCGTTTTGCCAGTGCCCTCTGAGGTCACGGAGATCCCGGGAGAAGGGGTCGTCGGAAGCGTCGAAGGACACAAGGTCGTCGTCGGTGGCGACACTTTCGTGGGCAAGCTCGTTGGGCGAACTGCGGGTGACCATCCGGCTCTTTCTGCCGGCTCGGTCATCGTCGCCGTTGCGGTGGACGGCCACGTGGCGGGTCATCTCGTCATGGCGGACCCCCTGAGAGAGGGGGCCGGCATCATGCTTGCAGGGCTGCGCGAAGAGGGGATCGAGCGCATTCTGCTGGCAACTGGCGACCGGGTCGAGGTTGCGGAGCGCGTGACCGAAGGCCTCGGCCTTGACGCGCTTCGTGCAGGCCTGACGCCTGACCAGAAGGTTCTTCTGGTCCTCACTGAGCGTAAAGATGGTCCAGTGATGATGGTGGGCGATGGCGTAAATGACGCGCCAGCGCTTGCCGCTGCAGACGTGGGCGTGGCCATGGGCGCCCGGGGCGCCGCCGCCTCGGCAGAAGCCGCGGATGTTGTGCTTCTGGTCGACCGTATCGACCGGCTTAGATCGGGGATTGAGATCGCCCGTCGGTCCCGACGCATCGCCGTCGAAAGCGTCGTTGCAGGGATCGGATTGTCGATCCTCGGTATGACCGCTGCGGCATTCGGATACCTTACACCAGTTGAGGGTGCGCTGCTTCAGGAGGCAATCGACGTGGCTGTCATCCTAAATGCGCTTCGTGCACTACGCATTGTACCTCATGACTTGGGGGCTCCGGTGCCGAGCCAGTAGCGATCCGTCGGTTCGAAGCCGATGCAAAGCAAACTCCAACTCAGATGAGGTTGAATACAGCGATGAGAGGTGGTCCGAAATTCCGCGACCACCTCTCTCTCACACAACGCGGCCGATCATATCTCTTTTCTAGCTCTGAAGAGTTCAACTGTCTCGCCTTCCGGTGTCTCACCAAAAATTTCCTCAGGCAATTGCAAGGGGTTGAAAGCTATTTGTGTGATCATGGGGTCAGCGGCTCGGTTCCACGATCCAGAAGTGCGAGATAGTCCGAATAGGCATAGATGCGGCCACGCTGCTTTCCGGTGGTCTCACGCACGATGCCAAGTTCCTCCAGTTTCTCGAGCGCGCCGCTGGCGGTTGGAAAGGAGGTTTGCAGGCCGCCCGCGACCGTCTGGATTGTGACGATCGGCCGGGCCTGCATGAACTCGTGTACGCGCAGCGCCGATGGCGCCGAACGCCCCAGAGTACCAATCCGCTGTCGGTGGGCCTCGAACATGGCGATCAGGTCGCGTGCGGTCTCCGAGGCCTGCTCCGCCGTTTCGGCAACGCCGGTCAGGAAAAACTCCATCCAAGCCTCCCAGGCACCGGCCTGACGGACCTCCTGCAACAGCCGATAATAGTCGTCCCGCCGCGACTTCAGGAACAAGCTCAGATAGAGGATCGGCTCACGCAGTACGCCCGCCTCGACAAGGACCAGCGGAATCAGCAAGCGCCCCAACCTTCCGTTCCCGTCAAGAAACGGGTGGATCGTTTCGAACTGCACATGCGCCAGCCCCGCCCGGATGAGAGGCGGCATCCCGGCATCCTCTGCGTGCAGAAATCGTTCGAACGTATCGAGGCACTCGTCCAGCGCGTTTGGCGGCGGGGGCACAAACAGCGCATTGCCTGGTCTCGTGCCTCCGATCCAATTCTGAGAACGCCGGAACTCCCCCGGCTGCTTGGTCGCGCCGCGACCGGATTTCAGGATGATCCCATGCATTTCGCGGATCAGATGAAGAGACAGCGGAAACCCGCCACGGATGCGATCGACGCCATGCCCGATCGCGGCCACGTAGTTTGAGACCTCGGTAACGTCATCGAGCTCAACCGTCGGCGCTTCATGGTTTTCAAAGAGCAGAAGGTCAGACAAAGAGGATTTCGTACCCTCGATTTGCGACGACAGCAGCGCTTCCTTGCGGACATACATGTACAGGAAGAGCGGCGTCGACGGCAGAATGGTCGTCACACCGTCAAGACGTCCCACAGCAGCAATGGCGCGCTCGTAGACGCTCATCAGTTGCGGCAGTTCCAGAGGCGGCCTCGGTGGCAGAGGTGCCGGCACATAAGCGCGTACACGCTCACCGCCGACGCTTGTTTCAACGAAGGTGCCCAGTCTTTGATTGTGCTCTTCCGTCATCCTACGAACCTTTAATAGCCATACAGTCTTATTAAAGCAAAGCGCTCTAAACTTGAATAGCGGTCAACCGTAATTCAAGCTTCACGTGCTTTGGAGACCACAAACTGCATGGATCTCCTCTTTGGAACCCGCTTTCCGTTCAAACGCCAAACGAGCACGGCCAATCCATATTCCCAACGCCGGTTTGCGGTCGCGCGGCTGATCCCGTGCTCCCAGCAAATCCCCTTCTAGGCTTTTCGATTTGCACGAACCCACAGGATCTGCGCGATGTCCCGTTCCAGCGAGCGCAGCCAGAGCAACGCCTCCTCGGCTTCGTTGATCTGGCGCGGTCCTGGCCGGGGTCGACGCATATGCGGCTCCTGACCAACCTTGTCCGCCAAGCTGTGGAAATACTCGAGCCATGCGTTGAAGACGCCCTGTAGCATGACGCCGAGCAAGGTGCGGAAGATGAACCGTCCCGGGTTTACCGGAGAGTAGAACTCTCAAAGGATGAACCCTATGACACAGAGAAAGCACACCCCGTCCTACACGGCTGAGTTCCGCACACGCGGCGTTCGGCTTTTCAACGAGAACCGTGCCGATTATGCGAGTGATAATGCAGCGTACCGGGCGATTGCGCCCAAGCTTGGCTGCTCACCGGACAGTCTGCGTGCCTGATGCCGACAGGCGGATCGCGATGCTGGCGAGCGGTCTGGGCTGACCAGCGAAGAGAAAGCGAGGCTCAAGGCCTTGGAGCGGGAGAACCGTGAACTTCGCCAAGCCAACGAGATCCTGAAGAAGGCATCTGCGTATTTTGCTCCCACTCTCACACATGCAAGCATGTGTTGCCGTGCAACGGGACGGAGCTCGACCGCCCGTTCAAGCGATGACCCGGTTCATTGAAGACCACCGCGCAGTGTTTGGTGTCGGGCCGATCTGCAAGGTTTTGCCGATTGCACCAGCAACGTATTACGCGCGGGCAGCGGTTATGCGCGATCCTGAACTGGCATCTGAGCGTGCCAAAAGTGATGTGATCGATTGCGAGGACATCGGGCGTATCTATAAGGCAAGCGGCCGACGTTACGGAGCCCGCAAAGTTTGGCATGTCTTGCGGCGCGAGGGCAATGATATCGCCCGCTGCACTTTGGAGCGCCTAATGAAAGCCATGGAAATACAGGGCGTTGTTCGGGGGGGAAAGGTTATCACAACCAATCCTGACGCAGCCCAGCCATGCCCTGATGACAAGGTAAACCGAGAGTTTGTCGCGCAGATGCCAAACCGGCTCTGGGTGTCTGACTTCACCTACGTCTCAAGCTGGCAGGGTATGGTTTACGTCGCTTTCGTCATTGATGTTTTTGCCCGCAAGATCGTGGGTTGGCGGGTTTCCACCTCGATGACGACAAGCTTTGTGCTGGATGCTTTGAACCAGGAAATTTGCCAGCGCTGCCCGTCAGAAGCGGACAACCTGATCCATCATTCGGATTGGCGTTCGCAATATCTGGCCATAAAATACACAGAACGATTAGCTGAATCCGGGATCGACCCTTCCGTTGGCAGCGTGGGCGATTCATACGACACCGCGCTGGCCGAAAGCACGATTGGCCTGTTCAAAACCGAAGTCATCAACTTCTTCGGCCCATGGAAATCCGTCGGACGGGTCGAAAGGGAAACCCTGAAATGGGTGAACTGGTACAACACCGAACGCCTGCACAGTGCCATTGGATACATCACGCCACAAGAAGCCGAGGAGGCTTTCTATGCAAACATGAACGCCCTTGATAATGTCGCCTGACATTTGAACAAAACACTCTCCGGTAAACCCGGGGCGGTTCAGTCCGGCCGCACCTAACAGGCTCAAGAGATAGATAATCCCTGCCACGATCCCGACCAAGATTAGGATCATGAAGATCGGGCCAAGGATCATACCAAACCCTCCCCACTGGCTGCTGCCCCACATCATGTCATGTCCATGACTGAATGGACCGTATCGATCCGGGATTTCCCCAACCTGTGCCATGGCAGACGTTGCGGCCACCTATTAAGTGCATAATTATATGGGCAAAACGGCGTGCAGGCCCTGATCTGTATCAAGACGGCAGTGACGAAGTACTCTAGCATGCAGCGGAGATACGCAGGCGTGGATTGTAGAACGAAGCCTCTGATTTGGCCGCGCAAGGCTGATTTCAGTGCCACATCGCCAGTTCAGCGCCTCCCAAGCCTAAAAATAAGGATTTACTTCAGTGAGCTACACGATCAACCGCATGTTCAACGACGCCACACTCGACGACATCGATGCCCGCACCCGAGCCGCCCTGGCGGACAACGGCTTCGGCGTCCTGACCGAAATCGACGTCCAGGCGACAATGAAGAAGAAGCTCGATGTCGAGATGTCGGCCTATCGCATTCTCGGTGCCTGCAACCCGAAGATGGCGCATCAGGCGATCGGAATCGAGCCGCGGGTCGGTGCGATGCTGCCCTGCAACGTCATCCTGCGCGAGGTCGAGGGCGGTGTTGAGGTCAGCGCCATCGACCCGGTGGCGTCGATGCAGGCGATCGACAACGCCGAATTGACAGCCGTCGCGGGCCAGGTCCGCGACCTTCTGGCGAAGGCCGTCGAGGCGCTCTGAGATGAGCCTGCGCGCCGCCATTCTCGCGGCGCTGGCGATCCTCGCGATCGTCCTGCTCGGCGTGTGGCAGTTCACGCCATCGGTGTTCAACGAGGCACGCGGACTGATGGACGGTGAGCGCCTCGATATGCTGGTGGCGCGCGCTGGCCTCTGGGGGCCTGTTGTGATCGTCACGCTGATGACCGTCGCGGTCGTGGCGAGTCCGATCCCGAGTGCGCCGATCGCGCTGGCCGCCGGGGCTGCCTACGGACATCTCTGGGGGACGGTGCAGGTGGTGATCGGCGCAGAGCTTGGGGCGCTGATCGCGTTCGGTCTGGCGCGAGTTCTGGGGCACGATGTCTTGCGGCGGGTGTTCGGTGATCGGGTGGACGCCGGTCTGCTTGGGTCGCAGACCGCATTGACGGCAACTGTCTTTGCCAGCCGCCTGATGCCCTTCGTGTCCTTCGACATGATCAGCTACGCAGCCGGACTTAGCCGACTGCATGCCTGGCGCTTCGCGCTAGCGACACTGGCTGGCATCGTTCCGGCGAGCTTCTTGCTCGCCCATTTCGGTGGCGAGGCGGTCAGCGGAGACCTCGGGCGGATGACATGGGCGGTGCTCGGCCTCGGCCTGGCCACCGGATTGCCGCTGCTCTGGCTTGCCACTCGACACAAAGCCGAAAAGGACTCCTGATGGCGCACGCCTACAAGAAAAACAGCATCACCCTGCCCGGCGCAGTGGCCATGGGCACCGGCGTGATGATCGGCGCGGGCATCTTCGCGCTGACCGGGCAGATCGCCGAGCTTGCAGGGCCGCTCTTCCCGCTGTCTTTTGTCGTTGGCGCAATCGTGACCGCGTTCAGCGCCTACACCTATATCAAGATGTCGAACGCCTTTCCGTCTTCGGGCGGAATCGGGATGATCCTGACGAAAGCCTACGGGCCGACGACGGTCGCGGCAGGCGCCTCGCTCCTGATGGCGCTGTCGATGGTCATTAACGAAAGCCTCGTCGCGCGCACCTTCGGGACTTACACGCTCCGGGCCTTCGGAGGCGATACGGACAGCGTTCTCGTGCCGGTTCTCGGCGTCGCGTTGATCGTCTTTGCCTATTTCGTGAACGTCTCCGGAAGCCGCTCGGTCGGACTTCTGTCCATCATCATGGCGGTGCTCAAGGTTGGTGGCATCGCGCTGTTCGGTGTTTCCGCGCTTTGGGCCAGCGGTCTGTCATTCGAGGCGACGGGTGGAGGCGCGGGCACCACCAGCTTCGTGGCATCCGTCGCGCTATCGATCCTGGCCTTCAAGGGCTTCACCACGATCACAAACAGCGGTGCCGAGATCACCAAACCACATCAAAACCTGGGCCGGGCCATTGTCCTGTCCATTGCGATCTGCGTGGTCGTCTATCTTCTTGTGGCCTTCGCAGTCGGCTCCAGCCTGCCGCTCGACCGCATCGTCGCGGCAAAGGACTACGCGTTGGCCGAGGCGGCCCAGCCCGCGCTCGGACAGACCGGCTTCTACCTGACGGTGGCACTTGCACTGGTCGCCACGGCGTCGGGTCTGATCGCCAGCGTGTTCGCGGTCTCGCGGATGCTGGCGATGCTGACCGACATGAAGATGATTCCGCACAGCCATTTCGGCATGCCAGGCACAATCAAGGACCACACGCTCGTCTATACCGTCGTGATCGCGGGCTTTCTGACAGTTTTCTTCGACCTCAGCCGGATCGCCTCGCTTGGCGCCTTCTTCTACCTGGTGATGGACATCATCATCCATTTGGGCGTCTTCCGGCAGCTCCGCGAGGAAATCGGCGCACGGGGCTGGGTGCTGCTGACAGCCATCGTGCTCGATGCCGTGGTGCTGGCCGCCTTCGCCGCGATGAAATGGCAGTCCGACCCGCTGATTGTCGTGATCGGCCTCGTCGGCATGGCGCTGGTGTTCCTGTTCGTGCGGGTGTTCCTCGCGCGCAATCGCGTCAGAGAAGACGATCACGACCACCATCGAAAGTGACTTGAGCTTCCAGTCGCTGGAGGCGTAAAACTGCGACAGACCCAGAAAGGTTCGCACAGCATGGACCACGACCATCATCACGCGGTGCCCGACATTCCGGCAGGAGCCGAGACGGCAAAGGACCCGGTCTGCGGGATGACGGTCGCGGTCAAGCCCGACGGGCGGCACGCGAAGTTTGGGGACGAGACTTTCCATTTCTGCTCCGAGAAATGCCAGACGAAGTTCAAAGGTGACCCGTGGTTCTATGCAACGGGCCGGAGCTCTGAGCGCCCAAAGGCAACCCCTGCGGACGTCCAGTACACCTGCCCGATGCACCCAGAGATCATCCGCGACGCGCCCGGAGCCTGCCCGATCTGCGGCATGGCGCTGGAGCCGATGCTGCCCTCGGACGAACCCAGCGTTGAGCTGACCGACTTCACCCGCCGAATGTGGATCTCGGCAGCGGCGGCGGTGCCGCTGATCGTCCTGACCATGGGCGGGCTGGTCGGCCTGCCGGTGCGCGACTGGATCGGGCATCAGACCGCCAGCTATCTGGAGTTCGTGCTGGCGACGCCCATCGTACTTTGGGCGGCATGGCCGTTCTTCAAGCGGGGCTGGGATTCGATCGTGAACCGCTCGCCCAATATGTGGACGCTGATTAGCCTCGGCGTTGCGGCGGCCTATCTCTATTCGATCTTCGCGACGTTTCTGCCCGGTCTTTTCCCCGAACAGTATCGAATGGGCGCGGGCGTTGGCACATACTTCGAGGCGTCGGTGGTGATTGTAGCACTGGTCTTTGTTGGCCAGGTGCTGGAACTTCGAGCCCGCGAACGCACGGGTGACGCGATCCGCGCGCTTCTCGACCTCGCGCCCAAGACCGCGCGGCGCATCCTGCCCGATGGCACGGAATATGACGCGCCGCTCGAAAACATCATGGAAGGCGACCGGCTGCGCGTGCGCCCCGGCGACGCGGTTCCGGTGGACGGGACGGTGATCGAGGGGCGATCCAGCTTGGACGAAAGCATGCTGACCGGCGAGTCGATGCCGGTGGAAAAGGGCCCCGGCGATGCTGTGACCGGCGCCACGATCAACAAGAACGGCTCTCTGGTGATCGAAGCGGGCAAGGTCGGTGCCGATACCGTGCTGGCGCAGATCGTCACGATGGTGTCGAACGCGCGGCGGTCCCGCGCGCCGATCCAGGGACTGGCGGACCGGGTCTCAGCCATATTTGTGCCGACGGTCGTGGGGACTGCGATCTTTGCCTTCGTCGTGTGGATGATCTTCGGGCCCGAACCTGCGCTGGTCTTTGCCATCGCCTCCGCCGTGTCAGTGCTGATCATTGCGTGCCCCTGCGCGCTCGGGCTGGCCACGCCGATCTCGATCACCACGGCGGCGGGACGCGGCGCGCAGGCGGGCGTGCTGATCAAGGACGCTGAGGCGCTGGAACGCATGGCGTCTGTCGATACCTTGATCGTCGACAAGACCGGCACGCTGACGATGGGCAAGCCGACGCTGACCGACACGGTGGCGCTGGGGGATTTGGCCGAGGCGGACCTTCTGTCGCTGGCCGCTGCGCTGGAACGCGGGTCCGAGCATCCTCTGGCCGAAGCGATCGTCGAGGGCGCCGAGGCACAGGGCGCCGCCCGGCAAGAGGCCGCCGACTTCGAGGCAATCACCGGCAAAGGTGTGCGCGGACAGATCGGTGGGCGCGCCGTCGCGCTCGGTAACACGGCGATGATGCAGGACATGGGCCTGGACGCGACGGAGGCCGAAGCACAGGCCGACACACTGCGCGCCGAGGGCAAGACGGCGATGTTCATCGCGGTTGATGGCGCGCTCGCAGGAATTGTGGCCGTGGCTGATCCGATCAAGGACAGCACCGCACAGGCGATTAAGGAACTGCATGCCCAAGGGCTGCGCGTCATCATGGCGACAGGCGACAACGAGCGCACGGCACAGGCCGTCGCGGGGAAGTTGGGCATCGACGAGGTGCGCGCGGGTATCCTCCCCGAGGCAAAGAAGGACCTGATCGACCAGTTGCGACGCGACGGTCACAAGATCGCCATGGCAGGTGACGGCGTGAACGACGCCCCCGCACTGGCCGCTGCCGACGTCGGCATCGCCATGGGCACCGGAGCCGATGTGGCGATGGAAAGCGCTGGCATCACGCTGCTGGGCGGCGATCTGATGGGCATCGTGCGGGCCCGGAAACTGGCCCGCGCCACCCTGCGCAACATCAAGCAGAACCTGTTCTTCGCCTTCGCGTACAATGCACTTGGCGTGCCCATCGCCGCGGGACTGCTCTACCCGGTGACCGGCCTACTCCTGTCGCCGATGATCGCGGCGGCGGCAATGAGTCTGTCTTCGGTTTCTGTCATCACCAACGCGCTGCGGCTGCGGCGGATCGGGCTGTGAACGGCTGACCATGGCTGAAGAACCGAACCGCTGGGAAAGCGTCTATAAGAACAAGGAAAAGGCCGAGACGCGTTGGTACGAGGATCGTCCACAGGTCTGGCTCGGGTGCCGTCAGACCGATGCGAACCAGTCTCTGTAAGGACAATGAAGCTGTCGATTACGCCACGCCGCGTTGGCGCCACTCGGAGAGAGCAGCGGCCCCGTTGGCCTTGAAATTGTCTCCGCTATAGAGCGCGCTCCTGGTTGAAATGGTTGTAGACGGAGGCATGAACGGCGGCGAATTTCTGTAAACATCGCATGCTGCGGAACCGCTGCAGGGCGCGTTCTCGTCGTCGAAACGGCCCCTTTTCATGGTTTGCAAGCAAACCGACTTCGGCGCGAGACCCGCATTCTCAAGGAGGAAAGGGAAGATCGGAAGAGC
>CAJQNG010000073.1 GCA_905479635.1 uncultured Boseongicola sp.
ATTCAGGGGACGCACCGCTTTAAACTGATAATAAGCGCCAAAAAAGACCGATCATCGGCAGTGAGGGTGTTGGCAATCGCCACGCAATCCGTAAACCACACCACAAAAGGAATCGCATCCGCGAACCTGCCAACCCCTTGCAACGGTGCTGATTATCAGGCACGTAAATTCCGACCAGCGTGGCGCTATTGTTAAAAAAAATTAGGGACTGGTAATGGATTATACGCGGTTAGACACCGATGCTAAGCCAACCGAAGACATCGATATTCGCGATGTATTCGGCATAGAAAGTGACATGAAAGTACGCGGGTTTTACGAATCAAACGAGCGCGTGCCAGAAATTGATCCAACTTATAAATTTGATCCAGATACCACTCTCGCGATTCTTGCCGGTTTTCAATACAATCGCAGAGTTCTAATCCAAGGGTACCACGGCACAGGTAAATCAACCCACATCGAACAGGTGGCGGCGCGATTAAACTGGCCATGTGTGCGGGTTAACCTTGATAGCCACATCAGTCGGATCGACTTGATCGGCAAGGATCAGATCAAGGTCGACAAGGGCATGCAGTATACCGAATTTCAAGAAGGCATCCTGCCTTGGGCCTTACGCAATCCGACGGCAATCGTTTTCGACGAATACGACGCCGGTCGCGCCGACGTTATGTTTGTGATCCAGCGTGTTCTCGAAATTGACGGCAAGCTGACCTTGCTTGATCAAAACGAAGTCCTCGATCCGCATCCGTATTTCCGTCTTTTTGCTACCGCCAACACGATTGGCCTTGGTGACACGACCGGACTTTATCACGGAACGCAACAAATCAACCAAGCCCAGATGGACCGTTGGACACTTGTTGCGACGCTCAATTATCTCAGCCACGATGCAGAGTGTGCAATCGTGCTATCGAAGGCTCCACACTATAACACCGAGCGCGGGCGCAAGATTATCAGTCAGATGGTTCACGTCGCTGACCTTACCCGGACGGCATTCATGAACGGCGATCTTTCGACCGTGATGAGCCCCAGAAGTGTAATCGCTTGGGCGCAAAATGCGGAAATTCTACGCTCGATTGGGTATGCTTTTCGCCTGACGTTCCTCAACAAGTGCGACGAGCTTGAGCGTCAAACTGTGGCTGAATTTTTTCAGCGCTGTTTTGACGAGGAACTGCCAGAGAGTGCTGCTAGCGTCGCAGTGTAATGTGCATTCGGTCGGGCTATCGCTGTAAAAACCAGAACCGACGCCGCACACGGGCGTTGGTTTTGATTGGTGTATCCGAATGACAAACAACGACAATCCCGCAGATCCGTTTAAAAAGGCGCTTGCTGAGGCGACCAAGGTCATGGCCAACGATCCCGACTGGGGTGTTAGCTTTACGGTCGATCCGCCAGGTATGAACCAAGAAGGTGTGCGGCTTCCGCAAGTGACCCGCCGCATGACTTTGGAAGAGGTGCTTCTGGCGCGCGGAACGGCGGATGGCTACGCGCTACGCCGACGATATCATAACGAGGCGACGCACACGAAATTCGTCCCCGACGGCGAAATGGCCCGCGACATTTACGAGGCAATGGAAGTTGCGCGCTGTGAAGCCGTGGGTGCACACGATATGCCAGGGACCGCCGGCAACATCGACGCGCGCATCGCGCACGATGCGCAGCGGCGAGGCTACTCTCAAATCCGCGAATCCTCGGAGGCGCCGCTTGCTGTGGCTGCCGGGTATCTGGTCCGACATCTGGCGACCGGCCGACCACTTCCGGAAGGCGCCAACAACGTCATGGAATTATGGCGTGGGTTTATCGAAGAACAGGCCGGCGGCACGCTTGACGACCTTGACGACGTGCTGAAAGATCAGTCCGCATTCGCGCGCTTCGCGCGTCAGGTCATAAGTGATTTAGGGTACGGCGACCAATTAGGTGACGACCCGGACATGGACAATCCCGATCAGGATGATCAGTCCGACGAAGGCGCCGAAGACGACGAAAACCCGGATGCTCAAGGCGAGGATCAAGGAGGTGAAGAGGACGCGTCTGACGCTTCACCTGAACAAAGCCAAGATGCCGAGCAGGATCCGAGCCAAGCTCAGATCTCGATGGATGACATGTCGGATATGGAGACGGGCGAAGAGGCGGACATGCCGGATGGCGAGTCCGAGATGGAAGCGCCACCGCTGGCGCCAATCAGCAATGCCGACCCACATTACAACGTCTACTCAACAGAGTTCGACGAAGAAATTAAAGCCGAGGACCTAGCAGAACCAGCAGAGCTTGAACGTCTGCGTGCATATCTGGACCAACAACTCGACCCCCTTAAGGGTGCCGTCAGCCGTCTTGCAAATAAGTTGCAACGCCGCCTTATGGCGCAGCAGAACCGCAGTTGGCAGTTTGATATGGAAGAAGGCATACTTGATGCGGCACGCTTGGCTCGCATCATTGCAAACCCAACGATCCCGCTGGCATACAAGCAGGAAAAAGACACGGAATTCCGCGATACAGTCGTCACATTGTTGTTGGACAATTCCGGTTCAATGCGCGGGCGGCCGATTTCCATCGCTGCGATCTGCGCGGATGTGATGGCGCGCACCCTCGAGCGATGCAACGTGAAGGTAGAAATTCTGGGCTTTACGACGCGCGCTTGGAAGGGTGGACAGTCCCGTGAAGCATGGCTTCAAGAGGGCCGCGCACAACTGCCCGGACGCCTGAACGACTTGCGCCATATCATTTACAAAAGCGCCGATGCGCCGTGGCGACGGTCGCGGGCGAACCTTGGTCTTATGATGAAAGAAGGCTTGCTGAAGGAAAATATCGATGGCGAAGCGCTAGAATGGGCGTTCCGTCGTATCGCGGGACGTCGGGAAGCGCGCAAAATCTTGATGGTCATTTCAGATGGAGCGCCAGTGGATGATTCCACGCTTTCCGTGAACCCTGCCAACTTCCTTGAAAAGCACCTTCGCGATGTCATTGCGATGATCGAAAAACGCAATACCGTAGAGCTTTTGGCGATCGGCATTGGTCACGATGTGACGCGTTACTACGGTCGCGCGGTGACGATTACCGATGTCGAACAGCTTGCGGGCGCGATGACTGAGCAATTGGCTGCGCTTTTTGACAACAATCCGCGATCCCGGGCGCGGATGATGGCCGCGAAAAAAGGGCGGTAATGTTTCAGTCGTTCGAGGCAACGTCATCACCCGATCAGGGCCCGCCCCGCTTGAAGGCGCTACGCGAAAAAATGTCCGCGGCGGGCTTGGATGCGTTTCTTGTGCCGCGCGCGGATGCGCATCAGGGCGAATACGTTGCCCCCTGCGATGAGCGGCTTTCTTGGTTAACAGGTTTCACCGGGTCCGCAGGTTTTGCTGCCATCGCGCCCGATAGCGCCGGTATTTTTATTGATGGTCGCTATAGGCTACAGGTCAAAGAACAGATCGCGAGCGATTTCACCCCAGTGCATTGGCCCGAAACAAAACTTGGTCCATGGCTGATTAACACACTGCCATCAAACGCTAAAGTTGGCTTTGATCCTTGGTTGCACACGGTGACAGAGCTCCGCGGATTGACCAAAAGCTTGGAAGCTGCTGGGATTGCATTGTCTGCCGTGCCAAATCTTGTTGATGCTATCTGGGATGATCGTCCGGGGCGCCCGAAGGCGCCACTTTTGGTCCATGCCATAGAGATCGCCGGTGAAAGCAGTGCCGACAAACGTGGTCGTCTTGCAGCTGAGCTTCGCGCGGCAAAGCGCGATGCTGTTGTTTTGACGCTTCCTGACTCGATTTGCTGGCTCTTGAACATTCGCGGCAGTGACATCCCGCGCAATCCATTGGCGCAGGGTTTCGCGGTTTTGGATGCCGCTGGCAAAGTTTCTTTTTTCACAAACGCGACGGCCGATGAAACGGTGATTTTGCACCTTGGGAACGACGTATCGCTTCATCCATACACTGGATTGACCGCATTTCTTGAAACGCTGAGCGGCACGATACAACTTGATCCGGCGTCGGCACCCGAGACAGTGCGGGCAGTCTTGGCGGATATTGAGACGATCGAAGTCGTCGACGGTGGCGATCCGTGCATCCTTCCCAAAGCCCAGAAGACAGATGCCGAGATCGCCGCAACCCGCGAGGCGCATTTGCGCGATGGCGCGGCGATGGTCGAGTTTCTGTCATGGTTTGACGACCGGGCTGCAGATGGTGGGTTGACCGAAATAGACGCCGCGAAATCGCTGGAGGGTTTCCGGCGGGCAACGAACGCGTTGCACGATATATCGTTCGACACGATATCCGGGTCCGGGCCAAACGGCGCCATTGTGCACTACCGCGTGACCGAAGGAACCAACCGTACGATCCAACCCGGCGACCTCTACCTTGTTGATTCTGGTGGACAATATATCGACGGAACGACGGATATCACGCGCACTATTGTTGTTGGTGCGCCAACAGACGAGCATCGCGCCTGCTTCACCCGCGTACTTCAGGGGATGATCGCAATCTCATGCGCGCGCTTTCCACGTGGACTTTCCGGGCGGGATCTTGATGCATTGGCGCGCGCTCCGCTTTGGCGTGCCGGGCTTGATTATGACCATGGTACCGGCCATGGCGTCGGAGTTTTCTTGAGTGTGCACGAGGGTCCGCAGCGGATTTCTAGGATGTCCGAAGTCCCTTTTATGCCCGGAATGATCCTGTCAAACGAACCCGGATACTACCGCGAAGGGGCGTTTGGTATTCGCATTGAGAACCTGATCGTTGTCCGTGAGGCCGCCAAAATGGGCGACGCGCGCGACCAACTTGATTTCGAAACGCTAACTTATGCGCCGATTGATCTGCGGCTGATAGAATCTGAAATGCTGTCCAAGTCCGAGCGAAACTGGTTAAACGGATACCACCGCGATGTGCGCGAAAAACTGATCTCGCGGCTTTCGGATAGCGCCGGGGACTGGCTGAACACGGCAACGCGCCCTATCTGATGACCTGAAACAGGTGTAAGCGTCTCGCAAATGCGCGGCGACGCCACAAAGGAGCCCACACATGGCCAACCATATTAACATTCGTAAAGCTGATGGCACTTGGGTTGTTCGTGCGGGCGGAGCCGTTTTAGCAGAAAGCCACAACGCGCTTGAACTGACAGAGGGTTCCACAGAGCCGGTGATTTATTTTCCACGTGATGACATTGCGATGGCGTTCCTAGATGCCTCCGAGCGAACATCCCATTGTGCACACATGGGCGACGCCAGCTACTATTCCATCGTAACCAAAAGCACGACCATTCGCGATGCCGCCTGGAGCTATGAGACCCCCAAGGACAGCGTTTCGGACATTGAAGGTCATCTGGCTTTTTATGACGGCGATCTGGTTACCGTCGAACAGGTTTGACACAGATTTAGCTGTGTTCTTCGGCGGCGGTTGCGGCCAACGCGCGGTTATAGGCCCGAAGAGCGTCGACTTGGAAAAGGGCCCCGTCGATCTGCGGGGCCACGCCTTCCTCGCCAAGCGTCACAACCGCTAAGAACTGACGATTGGTCGCCTCAAAGATCGGCATTGCTGTTTCCAAAGTCGCGTTGCGATCAATTGTGTGACCGCCTTCTATTGCCTCCCAAAGCATTTCGTCCGGGGCCGCGCGGGGGTCGTCAGGCGTGCGCATAACGTTGGCCACTCGGAACATAGATAGAAGATAGGCCTGCGGCCCGGCGGCAAGGTGAATATTGCGTCGCTCCAGTTGCGTTAAGAAGAATGAACGGTCCACAAGGCGTGACGCCAAAGCCGTCGACATCGAAACCGCCACCATCACCGCCAGACCCGTTTGCCAGTCTCCCGTCAACTCGAACACAATAAGCGTCGTTGAGATGGGCGCGCCCAAAACGGCTGCAGCGACCGCGCCCATGCCCGCCAGTGCGTAAAGCGTTTCCGAGCCGGAAATGTTCGGCGCGATGGCGGTTGCCACAAGCCCAAACCCCAATCCAAGCAAAGCCCCGACCATCAGCGAGGGCGAAAACACGCCTCCACCCATGCGGCCCGCCATGGTGATGGCGACGGCGGCAACCTTCAGCACGCAGAAAACCACCACTTCGTGCAGCATCAACGAACCGGTCAAAGCCGCCGAAGTTGTCTCGTATCCAACCCCGATGATGTGCGGGTAAAAAATCGCTAGGCCGCCCAAAAGCGCGCCTGCGACGGCCGGGCGCAAAACGCGAGGTAGCCCGATCCGGCGTTGGAAATAGCTGCCAAGGTCATCGGCCCAAAATATTGCCCGCATCATCAGAACAGCAACGCAGCCCGACAAAAGCCCGAGGATCAGGAAGGCAGGTAGTTCAACATAAAAGGCCAGAACGCTCGCTTCACCCAAAGAGAATTCAGTGATGTCCCCGAACGCCAACCGGTTGATCACTGTACCCGCGACCGACGCAATCACGATCGGCGCAAATGCGTGAACTGCGAAATGACGCAAGACGACCTCTAGCGCGAAAAGCGCGCCAGCGATGGGCGCATTGAACGAGGCGGACACGGCCGCCGCGACCGCGCAGCCCAGAAGATCGCGCCCTGTAATTCCGTCAACGGCCAACTTATTTGACACCCAGGTTGAAATCACCGCAGCCAAATGCACGACCGGACCTTCACGACCCGTCGACCCGCCCGTCCCCAATGTGATCAGGGATGCCGCTGCCGACGCGAGCCCCTCTTTTGTCTCAACCCGGCCGTCTTTAATCGCAGCCCCTTCGATAACTTCCGCCACCGAGCGCACTTTTCCGTCAGACGTGAAGCGGTTGAGGATCAGGCCAACCGCGAGGCCTCCCAAAATTGGAATTACTAGGATCACATACCACGGCAAAGTTTCTGCAAAGGAGTGGATAAGGCGAACGTCGTCCGTGCCATATAGAGTTTGCTGCAAAAAGGTGATGCCGGTACGAAATACGACAGCCGCAAAGCCTCCCGCAATGCCGATAAGCAACGCAATGAACCAAAACTGAATGCCGCTTGGGCCATGTGTACGCAGGACGTGCCAGCCCGGCTTGCAAGCGCTTACAACGGCTTGCAGTTGCTTGGCGATTATCGACTTAGGAGCGGCGCCCATCCAACACGGTCCACCCCGGACACACACCAAACCGCCTTGCGCCCTGCCCGGCGGACGCCCAACGTCTCGCGTTTTGAATTGTCGCGCGATACCTCTTGGTAGGCGCTTGATGGCAAAGGGGAAAGACCCAAATCACGCAGTTCGTCTCACTGTAGTGAACTGTGATCAAACAAGACGGTGTGTTCAGAAAGGTCGGAACCGGTCCTGTGACACACGCGTCACGGTGCCGTGACAGCCCTGTCACAGCCCTTGCCTTGGGGGGCATAGGCGCACAGTTTCGGAGCCTGACACGAACGGAGACTGTCCGATGAGCATGGAACGCTTCACATTCGAGGGCCACGCAGGCGACGCATTGGCTGCACGGCTGGATTTTCCGGATGGCCCGCATCTTGCGACGGCGTTGTTTGCGCATTGCTTTACCTGCGGCAAGGACATCACAGCGGCGCGACGTATCTCGTCGCGGCTGGCCTCGATGGGGATCGCTGTTTTGCGGTTTGACTTCACCGGACTTGGACATTCGAAAGGTGAGTTTGCCAACACAACGTTCACGTCCAATGCCCAGGATTTAGTGCGCGCGGCTGCGGCTCTGGGCGACCGCGATATGGCGCCAACGCTGCTGATCGGACATTCGCTCGGCGGGGCAGCCGTGTTGAAAGCCGCGGCCGACATTCCGTCGATCAAAGCTGTTGCCACGATCGGCGCTCCGTTTGACCCCGGCCATGTCACGCACAATTTCGCCGGCGCGCTTGATACGATTGCCGCCGAAGGCAAAGCCAAAGTTACGCTGGCAGGCCGCCCCTTCACGATTGGCAAAGACTTCATTGACGATGTTGCAGGCGCGGCCCTCACGCCGTCGATTGAAAAACTGGGCAAGGCACTGCTGGTGATGCACGCGCCGCGGGACGAAACCGTCGGGATCGAGAACGCCACAAACATCTTTATGGTCGCGCGCCACCCTAAAAGCTTCGTCACATTGGACGACGCAGATCACCTTGTAACGCGCGCATCCGACGCCGAATACGCCGCCGAAGTCATCGCCGCTTGGAGCGCGCGCTACCTCGATCTGAAGCAACCTGCACCGCCTCCCGGCGCGCCTGAAGGCATTGTACGGGTCGCCGAGGCCGACGAAACAGGCTTTCTGCTAGATGTAAATGCAGGTCCAAAACACCACACACTGGCAGATGAACCCGAAGCCTACGGCGGCACCAACAAAGGCATGACGCCGTACGGATTTTTGGCGGCGGGCCTTGGTGCCTGCACCTCGATGACCATTCGTATGTATGCCCGCCGCAAAGGATGGCCATTGACGCATGTGTCGATCGATATCACCCATGCTAAAGTCCACGGACAAGACGCGGGCACAGGCGAAGACACCAAGATCGACGGATTCAATCGCGTGATCCGACTTGAGGGCAAACTCGACAGCGACCAGCGCCAACGTTTGTTGGAGATAGCCGATAAATGCCCGGTTCACCGCACTCTGGAACGCGGAGCCTCGGTAGAAACCGTGTTGGCTGAAGCCTGAAGCAAAACCGCTTCATCCTCTCAAAAATACCTCGTGGACGCGCATTTGGCGCGGGGGCAGAGCCCCCTTCCTCGGGTGCAGATTTCACATTTCACTCAAACTTTGACCAAATGGTCAATCTTGATTAATCGCTCGCATCATGCGACGCTTTTCAAGACCCTATACGATAGGCTGCCGCCATGACTGCACGAACCGCCACTGTCACCGACACATCGCTTGCGCATCTTCCGCAGGTGCAAGAGCCGCGCAATCCCGGCACGGTGCTTGATCTGGATCGCATTGCATCGGTTCAAGCCAATACCTCGGCAATCGAGCGTCGTGCTGCCACCCTGCCCGGGCGTCGCTCTGTTAAGAAAGACTACCAGGCTGCCTGGATGTTGCGCGCCGTCACCCTGATTGACCTTACGACGCTTTCGGGCGACGACACCGAAGGTCGTGTCAGACGCCTTTGCGCCAAGGCCGCAAACCCTGTGCGACAAGACCTGCTGGACGCACTTGGCATGGATGCAATCACCACAGGAGCGGTCTGCGTTTACCACGAGATGGTCCCAACGGCCGTTTCCGCGTTGCAGGGCACCAGGATACCCGTTGCGGCCGTCTCAACCGGTTTTCCTGCCGGTCTCTCGCCGTTCCATCTTCGATTGGCCGAGATCGAGGAAAGCGTAAAGGCCGGAGCCAGGGAAATCGACATCGTCATCTCGCGCCGCCACGTTCTGACGCAAAACTGGCAGGCCCTTTACGATGAAATGAAAGCCTTCCGCGCGGCTTGCGGAGATGCGCACGTGAAAGCAATTCTTGCAACCGGCGAACTTGGGACCCTTAGAAACGTCGCGCGTGCCAGCTGGGTTTGCATGATGGCAGGAGCTGATTTCATTAAGACCTCGACCGGGAAAGAAGGCGTCAACGCCACCCTGCCCGTCAGCCTTGTGATGATCCGCGCCATTCGCGCCTATCACGCAGCGACAGGATTTCGCGTTGGCTATAAGCCTGCGGGCGGCATCTCCAGGGCCAAGGACGCCGTGACGTACCTGACGCTGATCAAGGACGAATTGGGCGATCGCTGGTTGCGCCCCGATCTGTTCCGCTTTGGTGCGTCAAGCCTGCTTGGCGACATTGAACGCCAACTCGAACATTATGTGACGGGCCGGTATTCGGCCAGCCACCGACACCCGATAGGATAAGCACAATGTTAGACCTTCGCCCAAGCTGTGAGTGTTGCGATCGCAACCTGCCCCCCGAAAGCCCGGACGCGATGATCTGCACGTTCGAATGCACCTTTTGCCGTGACTGCGTCGCAGGTCCATTGAAAGGCGTCTGCCCGAACTGCGGAGGCAACTTCGTGCCACGGCCGATCCGACCGGCGGACAAACTGGCGCGCTTTCCAGCCTCCACAAAACGCGTTTTCAAACCTGAGGGATGTGGCGCATGAACGTCCGCGAAATCTTCGACACGATGGACTACGGCCCAGCGCCCGAGGACGCTTCGGAAGCGATAGCATGGCTGGACCGCCACAAGCGAACGTTCGGACAGTATATCAATGGCCAATGGACCAAACCCGCGCGGTCTTTTGCCTCGAAAAACCCTGCAAATGGCGAAATACTTGCGAAGATCAGCCAAGCAAGCGCGAAAGACGTGGACAAAGCGGTCGACGCGGCGCGCAAAGCGCAAAAAGCTTGGGCGAAAGATGCCAAAGCGCGCGCAAGAGTACTTTATGCACTGGCACGTCTTGTCCAGAAGCAATCGCGTTTATTCGCAACGCTTGAAACGCTCGACAATGGAAAGCCGATCCGAGAAAGCCGCGACATCGACATCCCATTGGTCGCACGCCACTTCTACTATCACGCAGGTATGGCGCAGCTGATGGATGAAGAACTGCCGGGGTGTGAAGCGCTTGGCGTGTGCGGGCAGATCATCCCGTGGAACTTCCCGCTTTTGATGCTTGCCTGGAAAATCGCGCCGGCCCTTGCGATGGGCAATACGGTGGTTCTGAAGCCCGCGGAATATACGTCTCTCACCGCCTTGCTTTTCGCCGATCTGGCGCGCGAAGCCGGTGTTCCGCCGGGTGTGCTGAACATTGTAACCGGGGACGGACGTACAGGCGAAGCCATCGTGACCCATCCCGATATCGACAAGATCGCCTTTACTGGATCAACGTCGGTTGGTCGGAAGATACGTGCGCAAACAGCGGGTTTTGCCAAAAAGCTTACCTTAGAGCTTGGTGGAAAGTCGCCCTATATTGTCTTTGATGACGCCGATATCGACAGTGCCATCGAAGGCCTTGTCGACGCCATCTGGTTCAATCAGGGACAGGTCTGTTGCGCAGGATCGCGGCTGTTGGTTCAAGAAGGCATCGCGGACGCCTTTTACACCACGCTGAAGGCACGCATGGACAAACTGCGCATCGGTGAACCGCTTGATAAGTGCATTGACGTCGGCGCTATCGTTGATCCGGTCCAGCTTGACGCGATCACAGCTCTGGTTGCCTCAAGCGTCGGCGACATCTACCACGCTGCGACGCCCTTGCCGGACACGGGCTGCTATTACCCGCCGACCCTGATCACCGGTTTGTCGACCGCGGATAAGTTGATGCAGGAGGAAGTCTTTGGCCCCGTGCTTGTCGCCACGACCTTCCGGACACCATCTGAAGCGATCGAGTTGGCCAACAACACGCGCTACGGGTTGGCCGCGACGGTATGGACCGAGAACGTCAATCTGGCGCTTGATATTGCACCAAAACTTGCCGCCGGTGTTGTCTGGATCAACGCAACCAATCTGTTTGATGCAGCTGCAGGGTTTGGCGGCGTGCGCGAAAGCGGCTTTGGGCGTGAGGGCGGCTGGGAAGGGCTTCAGGCCTATACCAAGGCGAAAGACACCGCCCCTAAGCTATCGAAGATCGCTCCGATGGAAGCTCCAGCAAAGGCCCATGTGGCCGATCTGGACCGCACGGCAAAGCTATATGTGGGTGGAAAGCAGTCGCGCCCCGATGGCGGGTATTCGCGCGCTGTTTGGTCTGCGAAGGGCAAGCTTCTTGGGCATGCGGGCCTGGCGAACCGAAAAGACCTGCGCAACGCCGTCGAGGCGATGAACGCCGCTAAAAGCTGGAGCAATACGACCGGCCATTTGCGCGCGCAAATCCTCTATTATCTGGGCGAAAACCTGTCGGCGCGTGGCAATGAATTCGCAAGCCGGATCAATGAGATGACAGGAAAACGCGGCGGCAGGGCCGAGATTGACGCGTCGATTGACCGGCTGTTCACATGGGCCGCCTGGGCCGACAAATACGATGGTGCGGCAAAAGGTGTGCCCCTGCGCGGGATAGCGCTTGCGATGAACGAACCGGTGGGCAAGATAGCGGCCTTTGCCTCTGACGATGCGCCACTGCTTGGTCTGATCTCAGTGATGGCCCCCGCGATGGCCATGGGCAACCGGATCACGGTCGTGGCCTCCGAACCCTTCCCTCTAGCAGCGACCGATTTCTATCAGGTGCTTGACACATCCGACGTGCCGGGCGGCGTGGTCAACATCCTGACCGGCAGCCACACCGAATTGGCGCCGCAACTCGGCGGTCATATGGATATCAACGCCGTCTGGTCCTTCTCAGGCAGCGATCTGTCAGCTGTGATCGAGCGCGAAGCCGCAGGTAACCTTAAAAGGACTTGGGTCAACAATGGCAAAGGGCGAGATTGGTCAAATGTCGATGCTTCAGCGTTTCTGACAGCCTCGACCGAAGTGAAGACAATCTGGGTACCTTACGGCGAGTAACCGCCGCCAAAAGTAGACAGCGGAATTCGCGAAGACCTGAGCCCCCACCGGGAAAGCCCCCCGGTGCCAGGCATCGGGGCGGCTTTTATTCGCTTTGTGGTGTGTGCCGTCAGTTCAGGTCTTTGGCCTCGACGGTCTTCGTCTCGAACGTATCGCCGTTGGCAATTTCGATGCGGCGCGGCTTAAGCGCCTCGGGGACTTCGCGCATAAGATCGATGTGTAGCATGCCGTCGACATGGCTTGCCCCTGTCACACGAACATGGTCGGCCAATGCAAAACGGCGCTCGAACGCGCGGGTGGCGATGCCGCGATGCAAATACGTGCGGTCTTCATCGTCTGTGGCCTTCTTGGCCGTGACGATCAAGGCGCTTTCACGCATTTCAACGTTCAGATCGGCGTCGCTGAAGCCAGCTACGGCAATCGAAATACGCCATCCGTCGTCGGCTGTTTTCTCGATGTTATAGGGCGGATAGGTCGCGGCCGTTGACGTGTCTGTCAGGGCGCGGTCCATAAGGTCGGCGATCTGGTCAAAACCGACGGTTGCACGATAAAGCGGTGCAAGATCAAAAGTTCGCATGAGGGATCCTCCTTTGAGCGATTCCAAGGTTTGCGCCTCCCCAGTAGCGGGCAAGGCTGGTTTCGAAAGCAGAGCCAACTGCCGGCCTCTGCTGAATTCAGATAGGCACCGTAAATCGCGGCTTCAAGACCCCTCGGCGGCACTCACTGCACTTTGCAGCGGCGGCAATCGCAGCGCCACATCAGATGCAAGACCAACCGGTTGCTGGCCCTGACTTGAAGAACTTGAGAGAACCGCCACAAGCTCTAGCCCTGCTTGGGTTTTTCTGAGGAGCGGTGCACCACTTTCGCCGCCCGCGACTGCACAAGCCACCGTCACGAGGCCCTCTACACCATCGACAACCTCACAGGCCCGTTGCCGCGGCGGCGCCGGCGCACCAGCACGCCAGCTAACCAAAAAGAGTGTCTCGCCGACTTCGGCTTCACGGCCCGGTAAAAGCGCTTTGCCAACCGGTGCGGGCACTTCGGCGCCCAGCGTGAAGAGCGCCATGTCGAACCGCAACTTCCAGCGGTTTTGCGCTAGAGGCTGCTTGAAAAGCGGATGCATAGCGACGTCAGTCACCCTGAAGACCGGGCCGTTTTTCAGCGCCCCGGGACGAAACAGGATCTCTGCGTTGGATACGTCTTCGGCATTGCGCAACGCGCCAATGCAATGTGCAGCCGTCAACACATGGCGCGACGAAACGAGCGCCCCGGAGCAGGTTTGATTGGTCGATGTGTTCTCGAGCCGGCCAACTGCCGAAACATCAGCCCATGCAGGTGCGGCAAGCGAAGTGGCGAGGACCAGATGAGCAAAGAAGCGCGAAACCATCGTCATATGGTGGTCAAGCGGCACGGTCTGGTCAAGGCGCTAGGGCTTCACGAATTTCGCGCCGGAATCGCCCCCAGAAAGCGCCAGACCATTGCCGCCCCCGACAGACAGACGTCTCGCCGTTGTCGTACCGGCGTTCAAAACCGCGTCCCCGGATGCCATCATATCCATCAGCTCATCCAGCGGTTTTTCAAGGTTGGTTCCCAGAGAGACCTTGCGACCCCGGATCATCGCCTTGGCCGAAACCACAGAAACGATTTGCGGCTCGCCGTCAACGTCCGCGAAAACCGGGGCTCCGCTGGAACCAAAATCCACATCGCAAGACAAGACCAACGCTCCATCCCGACGCGCCAACACGTGGCATTCTTCCTGTAATGATAGGCTGTTTTGACGATCATGCGCATAGGACACAACACCAACCGAAGCGCCCTTGCGGGGGCGGCTTGCAGTTTTGAACGGCTGAATGTGCGCAAGGCGAATTTCGCTAACAAGTTCAAGAAGCGCCAGATCGTTCGCGACGCTCAGCTCTCCGCCGGGGCCGTTGTATTCATATCGCGGATGGACAACCGCCCGCCGCACCTTGCGCGACGCCGAGGCCCTGCCGTTGCGCCATCCCGCAAGGAACGTCACGTCGCGCGCCTCGATGTCCCCCCCGGTGCGTTGATCAATCATGCAGTGAGCAGCGGTCAAAACCAACCGGGGCGAGATCAATGCGCCCGTGCACATGCCGCCATAGCCGATGTTCAAACGTCCGACACCCTCCCAACCGCGCGCTTCATAGGCTGTCATAAGAGCCGTCAATCCGGTTGCCGCATCGTCTTCGTCAGCCGACACAGATACTGGCGCTGCCAAAGCAATCGCCAAAAACAAGGCTTTCAGACCATTCCCCATCGCGTCCCTCCTCGACCCATCTTCTGCTTAGATTGCCGGTTGGACAAGATTATGACGGAGAATTGTTATCTTAGGTTGGGAATTGCAGGCGCGCCCGTGTTGGATTGGCTAAACGCTGGCGGCTTTGGCCCCCCTGTCGCCCAGTCCAAAAGCTCGACCGTATGCACAATCGGGATGTCCGTGCCCGAGCCGATCTGCATCATGCAGCCGATGTTACCCGCCGCGATAACTTCAGGCGATTTGTCTTCCAGCGTCTTCACCTTGCGCCCCTTCAGTTCCTGAGAAATCTCGGGCTGCATGAGATTGTAAGTCCCTGCAGATCCACAACAAAGATGAGAATCGCGCGGCTCGACGACCTCGTATCCGACCTTTTTTAAAAGATCCTTCGGGTAGGTCTTGATCTGCTGCCCGTGCTGCAGCGAACACGCGGCGTGGTAAGCCACGCGCACCTTTTCAGCGACGCCTTCAGGCAAGTCCAGCTTCATCAGAACTTCCGACACATCCATCGCCAGGTTACTGACCCGTGCCGCGTCCTCGGCCATCGGGTCATTGCGGAACATATGGCCATAATCTTTAACGGTCGTGCCACATCCGGAGGTATTAATCACAATCGCATCCAATCCGCCCGCGCGATCCTCGGCCATCCAGGCCTTGATGTTTTTCGCCGCCGCGGCGTGGCTTTCGACTTCTTTGCCCATGTGATGCACAAGCGCACCGCAACATCCCATGCCTTCTGCCACGATGATTTCACAGCCAAACCGTCGCAAAAGCCGGATCGTTGCATCGTTGATATCGGTGTTAAGCGCACGTTGCGCGCAGCCGGTCATCAGCGCCACCCGCATCTTCTTTTCACCTTTGGCTTCAAAGGTTTGCGGATCGTCGTTGCGGCTAACAGGGGGGATGACTTTCGGCGCCATTTCCAACATCGCCTTCAGCCGGGCATCGGGCATAAAGCGCGCAAAAGGCCGACCTATCTTGGCGCCCAGAAGGGCGATGCGGAACCGTGCCGGATAGGGCAGGATTTGCGCCAGCGTCCAGCGCAGGACCCGCTCGAACAGGGGGCGCTTGTATGTCTTTTCAATGTGCGCCCGCGCATGATCGACGAGGTGCATATAATGAACGCCCGAAGGACAGGTCGTCATACAGGCAAGGCACGACAGACAGCGGTCGATATGTTTGACCGTTTTCGCATCCGCAGGTCGGTCGTTTTCCAGCATATCCTTGATGAGGTAAATGCGGCCGCGCGGGCTATCCAGCTCGTCTCCCAGAACCTGATAGGTTGGGCATGTCGCGGTGCAAAACCCACAGTGCACGCAGGATCGCAAAATCTCGTTTGATCGCTTGATCGCGGGAACCTTCAACTGTTCTTCAGTAAATGTCGTCTGCATATCAGGCGCCCCCGGCGAGAATTGAGATATTGAAAACAGACGCCAGAAGGGCAGCGATGATCGCAACAGTCATGCGCCCCCAAATTGTGGTGTCCGGAAGAAATCGCAGAAAGGGCAGCAAAACGAGCGCCCCGGCCGCAGCCCCAAGAAGGATCGGCAGAACAAACGTTGCAATGCTTGGCTCCGCACCGGGCAAGATTAATAAAAGCCCGAAGCAACCCGCGGCAACCGCTCCGGCAAGCCGCCAGTCGGTCAAAAGATAGCCCACGATAAGTGCCCCGAAAGCGGGCATCGCAATGAACGCAAAGGTTTCACTTTCCATCAGCCCATGATCCCGGGGTTTAGGATGCCACGCGGATCAAATTGTGCGCGTAGCCCTGTCGCAAGCCCCACCAAAGGGGTGGCTTCGGGTTGAAAGACCGGCACGCGCGATTTCAGCGCAACGGGGCCCTTCACAAGTGTTGCATGGCCTCCGACGACTTGCATGTAACTTTGCAATGCCGCGTGTAAACGAGCGGCGCCTTCAATAGGATCGTCGGAGATCGCGGCAAGTTGAGCCTCGTCGCAACCAACCCAGATAAGCCCCCCGCCCCAATCCAAAAGCGCGTCGCAGCCAAAATTCGGCCAGATGCCGGTCTCCAGCATTTGCGGTACATCGCTTGCTTTGATCGCAATTTTCCAGATGCAGGTCTTGTCGGCAAAAGCATCAACATCACGCACCGCGCGCCAGTCCTCTTCACCGCCCATCGCCATATCTGCCGCACCGAATTTTTTCAGAACGCCCTGCAATTGCGCACCGCGATAGGCGACCGAGTTCTCAAACCCTTCCAGACGCAGCCTGACCACAGACCCCGCCCCATCATCGACCCCCGGCGTCATCGCTGCCCCCGAAACCTCGTAGGGCGAGCCCAATGCTGCGGCCATCGCTGCCACTCCATCGCTCAATGACAGCCCATGCAAGGATACAACGCCCGTTGCATCGTGCTTTGGCAAAAGCTTGAAGCTCACTTCGCTAAGCACACCCAAGGTGCCATAAGACCCAGACAAAAGCTTAACCAGATCATAGCCCGTCACGTTCTTCATGACACGACCACCGTTCTTCAACGCAACGCCACGACCATCAACGAAACGCACGCCAATCAGCGAGTCCCGGCAGCCGCCCGCCCGCAATCTGCGCGGCCCAGAGACGTTTGCCGCCACCACGCCACCGATCGTCGGCGTGCCATCCGTACCAAGCATGGGGCGATGATCCATCGGCTCGAACGGCAGCATCTGCCCTTCTTGCTTTAACGCGTCTTCAATTTCGGACAGTGGCGTGCCCGCGCCCGCAACAATTGTCAGCGCGCCCGGCTCATACAGCGAGATGCCTGATACGCGCGCAACAGACAGCGGATCGCCGGCGGCTGGCGCCATTCCGCGCGTGTTGCCCCCCCTGATCGAAAGTGGGCCAACCGCGTCGCGGACGGCCTCAGACAATTCAAGTTCTGTTGTCGGCTCAATCACGAGGCCCGTCCTTCTTCTTGGTGGAAATACTTTTGGGGTATTGGGGGCAGATAGCCCCCAAACCTTATCTTATGCAGCTGCCTCTACTTGCACGCGCCGGCTCTCGCTGCTGGCCAATGGGAACACTTTCGCCGGATTAAGAAGCCACGCGGGATCAAAGACGTCCTTCACCCGCATCTGCACCTCAAGATCCTCTGGCGCAAACTGCACATTCATCAGATCGCGTTTTTCGATTCCGACACCATGTTCGCCCGTTAGGCAACCGCCGACTTCGACGCATAGCTTCAGAATCTCAGCGCCCATTTCTTCGCAGATTTCAAGATCACCCGGCTTATTGGCGTCAAACAGGATCAGCGGATGCATATTGCCATCGCCTGCGTGGAACACGTTGCCCACTTCCAGGCCGAACTCTTTCGACAACTCACCGATGCGCCGCAGCACATGGGGCAGCGACGAAACGGGGATTGTCCCGTCAAGGCACATGTAATCGTTGATCTGACCCATCGCGCCAAAGGCCGATTTTCGGCCCAGCCATATTCGACCCGCTTCGGCCGCGTCTTTGGCTTCGCGCAATTCAACCGGATCGTGCTTGGCCGCGATCTGTTTGATCAACCCTAGCTGTTCGTCAATCTCGGACGGAGAGCCTTCCACTTCGACAATCAATAGCGCTTCGCAATCGGGATATCCTGCCTTCGCGTGACGCTCAACCACCTCAAGAACTTTGCGGTCCATGTATTCTATCGCTACCGGCAGGACCCCTGCCTTGATGATATCGCTGACACAAGCTCCTGCAATCTCGGCACTTTTATAGCCGATCAGCACCGGACGCGCGCCTTCGGGTTTTGGCAAGATCCGCAATGTCGCTTCGGTCACAACACCAAGCTGTCCCTCGGACCCGCATATCAGACCAAGCCAATCATAACCGCCTGCATCCATATGCGCGCCGCCAATATCAACGATCGTGCCGTCCATCATCACCATCTTGACCCCAAGAAGGTTGTTCGTCGTCACACCGTATTTCAGACAATGCGCCCCGCCTGAATTCATCGCGATATTGCCCGCAATTGCACAGGCAAGCTGAGACGAAGGGTCTGGCGCGTAAAAGAAGCCATCGCTTTCAACGGCGCCGGTCACGCTTAGGTTCGTGCGCCCGGTCTGTACCTTAATGAAGCGGTTGTCGTAGTCGGTCTCGATCACGCCATTCAACCGCGCCACACCCAAAATCACCGAATCTGCCGTCGGCAAGGCCCCGCCCGCCAGCGAGGTTCCCGAGCCGCGCGGCACAACTGGAACGCCTTCCTGATGACAAATTTTCAAGACGGCCGAGACCTCCTCGGTCGAAGCCGGAAGGACCGCACAAAGCGGAGGGCACTTGTATGCCGTCAAGGCGTCGCATTCATAGACACGCGTTTGGATCTCGTCATCAATGACAGCGTCATGTGGCAAGACGTCCCGAAGGCGCGCGACAAGTTTGGATTTAAGCCCCAAGACACGCGGATCTGGCTTTGGCATTTCCATAGAAATCCTCCCTTCGGATCAATTGGTAAATTTTTATAACCAATTTTCCAAACTATGCAAGCAATTGTGATTGGCGCCGTTCCTCGCCGGCCTTCACTATAGGGAAATGAAAGCAATAATCACAAATTCTCTTCCTTTTGTTTTTGCGTCAATTCTCTTCGCTGGACCCGTGCCTGCTGACGATGCGAAAATCGAGGACGCCCTGGCGCGGGACAGCGGGTCAGATTGGACGTTTTCAGTCACTCTGCGTCACGCAGACACGGGCTGGGACGACTACGCCGACGGATGGCGCGTCGTGACCCAAGACGGCACAGTGCTCGGCACGCGCACGCTGTT
The DNA here is from genome assembly GCA_905479635.1 of uncultured Boseongicola sp. Lineage (GTDB taxonomy): Bacteria > Pseudomonadota > Alphaproteobacteria > Rhodobacterales > Rhodobacteraceae > Boseongicola. The sequence continues at coordinate 19,364 of CAJQNG010000073.1, forward strand.
TCATCCGCACGTGGACGAGCAACCCTTCACGCGCTCGCTGTCAGGAGTGGAAATCCCGGAGGCAACCGCACGCGTCTTTATCGAGGCCCGCACCAACGCCGATGGATGGGGCGAGGCGCAGCTGGCTGTCGACCTGCCGGAATAACGCTCAGATACAGCGTCCACCATCCACTTCCATACAGACACCCGTGACCATGCTGGCTTCGTCCGAGCAGAGGTAACACGCTGCATTTCCCATATCTTCTGGCGTAGAAAACCGCCCCATAGGAATGGTCGCCAAAAACTTCGCGCGGACCTCTGGCGTGTCCTCACCCATGAACATCTTCAAAAGCGGCGTCTCGCCTGCGACGGGGTTGATCGCGTTCACGCGGACACCGTGCGGTGCCAATTCGACCGCCATGCCTTTTGTCGCGGTCGTCATCCACCCCTTCGAGGCGTTGTACCAGGACAGACGCGGGCGCGGGCTTACGGCAGCGGTAGAGGCGACATTCAAAATTGCCCCCGCACTTTGGGCTTTCAACAGAGGCACGATGTGGCGCGCGGTCAGGTAGACCGATTTTGCGTTCACTGCGAAAACACGGTCGAAATCTTCTTCGCTGATGTCTTCCATCGGTGCGGGCATGTGGGTGATGCCGGCGTTGTTCACCAGGATATCAATCCGCCCAAAACGCTCCAACGCAAAGGCCGTCATCGCGGCCACATCTGCGTTGACGGCGACATTCACCTGCACCGCGGCTGCAGCGTCACCGAGCTCCGAGGCCAATGCCTCAGCACCGGAACGGTTCATATCAGCGATGACCACCCGCGCGCCTTCCGCGACAAACTTGCGCACAATGCCGTTTCCGAACCCAGACGCGCCGCCTGTCACAATTGCGCATTTATCCTTCAATCGCATGTCATTCCCCTACCCATGAAACGCCGCCACAGTTTTCAGGACCGAAAACCCATACAGCGCCTCAAACCCTTTTTCGCGCCCATGCCCCGAAAGCCCGGACCCGCCGAACGGCAACTCGACACCGCCACCAGCCCCGTAGTTGTTCAGAAAAACCTGACCCGCACGAAGCTTTTTCGCCATGCGCATCTGACGCGCGCCATCGCGTGTCCAAACCGACGCGACAAGCCCATAGTCCGTGCCATTGGCAATAGTGACGGCCTCGTCCTCGTCCGAAAAGGGGATGACGACCTGCACGGGTCCGAAAATCTCATCGCGCGCCAAAACGTGATCAGCAGGCACGTTGGCAAAAAGCACAGGTGCCACATATGCCCCACCGTCCGGCGCATTATCTGCGATCCGCCCCGTCGCGGCCCTGTACAAATCAGCGCCTTGTGCAATGTAACTTTCGACAATGTCCTTTTGACGCCTGGACACCAAAGGCCCCACATCCAGATCGTCCATAGCAGGTCCCGCTACCAAAGCCGCATAGCGCGCCGCCATTTTTTCGACGACCTCGGTGTAGCGGGAGCGGTGCACCAAAATCCGCGAGGATGCCGAACAGGTCTGACCGGCGTTTTGAATACCTGCATTCACCAAAAATGGCAGCGCCGATTCCAGATCCGCATCTTCAAAGACTACCTGCGGCGACTTGCCGCCAAGCTCAAGCGTGACCGGAACCAGGTTTTGCGCGGCCGACGTCTGTACCAACCGGCCAACCCCGACCGAACCAGTGAACGACAGGTGGCGCACGCCGGGATGGGCCGTTAACGCCGCACCCGCTTCGACACCAAGGCCTGGCACAACGTTCAGCGCGCCGTCCGGAAGACCAGCGCGACGCGCCAGTTCCGCGAAAGCAAGCGCGGTCAGGCAGGCTTCTTCTGCCGGCTTCAGAACGGCCGCATTTCCCGTCGCCAGGGCCGCGCCCACAGACCGTCCTATGATTTGCATCGGGTAGTTCCACGGCACGATATGGCCCGTCACGCCGTGCGGTTCACGCAAGGTATAGACCGTGTAGCCGTCGAGATAAGGGATTGTTGCGCCGTGCAATTTGTCTGCAGCACCGGCGTAGAACTCCATATACCGCGCCAGCGCGAGAACATCTGCGCGTGCCTGCTTCAGCGGCTTGCCGACGTCCAAGGCTTCAAGTTCCGCAAGGTGTTCGGTGTTTTCAAGGACCAGCTGCCCTATCCGGGCCAGCACCCGCCCGCGCTCGGCGGCCGTCGATCTGCCCCAATCTCCTGCCAAAGCGGCCTCGGCACTTGCAACTGCGAGCGCGATATCGTCCACTCCCGCACGCGCGATATCGCAAAGAACGGTCCCATCTGACGGGTTAACAAGGTTTAGAGTTTCGCCTCCGACAGGCGACTGCCATGTCCCGGAGATCAGACACTTCGTAGGATCAAGATCAAGCGGCCTAAGACTCATGTGCATCCCCAAACATCAGCGGTGTTAAGTGTGTTTAGCGGCTTGGTCGCCGGCAGAGAAGCGGCAATTGTTCGCCAACGACTATGGTGAACGCAGCGCGGTACCGCCGTTCATCTTCGTTAACATGAGAGGGTGTTGGTAGCGC
>CAJQNG010000074.1 GCA_905479635.1 uncultured Boseongicola sp.
TTGCCTCTTTGCCAATTCATCCGGCCCCGCGAAGGCCATGGCTTAACGGACCGCTGCCATCTGACCTACGAGGATCGTTTCTTGCGACGAAAAGTGCTGACAACCGAGGCGGGTTTGAAATTTCTCGTCGATTTGGAGGGCGCCACACATCTGAACGACAGCGATGCCTTCGCCCTTGACGACGGCCGCCTCATTTCCATAACGGCGGCGCCCGAAGACCTGATGCAGGTGACCGGCGATGACCTTCTGCGGTTCGCCTGGCACATAGGCAATCGTCATACGCCCTGTCAGGTCGAGACCGCAAGATTGCTGATTTCACGCGACCACGTCATCGAGGCGATGCTGGTGCAACTCGGCGCGGAATTAACGATTGTAAACGAGCCGTTCCTTCCCGAAGGAGGGGCTTATGGTCTTGGTCGCACCTTTGGACATGATCATGGGCACGATCACGGCGATGGTCACACTCATGATCAGGGACACAATCACACCCACGACCATAGCAACAGCCATTCCCACGCCCATGACTGACGCGGGCCTTCTGACCCTCACGCATTGGCTGTCGCCGGTATTTCCGGTGGGCGGATACGCCTATAGTCAAGGCCTTGAGGCAGCGATCGAGGCACAAGATGTGCGCGATGGCGCCAGCCTTACGGATTGGCTTGGGACGGTTTTGCGTGACGGAAGTGGTCAGGCTGATGCGATTTTTCTGTCATGTGCAATGGCCCAAAACGCCGATTATGCCGATCTGAACGCCTGGGCGTCGGCCCTCGCACCGGCCGCCGAGCGTTGGCAGGAAACAGCAGAGCAGGGGGCGGCGTTCACCCGCGCCGTTAACGATCTTAAAGACGAAACCGAAGCGGCCGTCGCCTTGCCGATTGCGGTCGGGCGCGCGGCGAAGTCGCTGGGGCTTGTGACTGAACGCGTGGCTGCGCTTTACCTTCAGGCGATGATTGCAACGCTTGTCACGGGGGCTGTGCGACACATTCCGTTGGGTCAGGCGCAGGGGCAAAAGGTCATTGCGGCATTGATGCCCACAGTCCTTTTTGTGGCGGCCGCGGCAAAGGGTAAAACGCCCGCCGACATCCGCAGTTCTGCGTTTGGGGCGGACCGCGCAGCTATCACTCACGAAACCCAAGAGATACGGATTTTTCGCACATGAAAAGATTGCACGGCCCCCTTCGTATCGGCATCGGTGGCCCTGTCGGCGCGGGAAAAACCTCGCTGACCGAAGCGCTCTGCCGTGCAATGGCCGGCCGCTATTCCATCGCTGTCATCACCAACGATATCTATACCCGTGAAGACGCCGAGGCGCTGACCCGCGCGCAAGTTCTGCCCGCAAATCGGATCCGGGGCGTGGAAACCGGAGGCTGTCCGCATACGGCAATCCGTGAGGATGCTTCGATCAATCTCGCGGCTGTCGCCGATCTGCGCGAGGCTTTTCCCGACCTTGATATGATCCTGATCGAAAGTGGTGGCGACAATCTTGCCGCGACGTTTTCCCCTGAACTGGCAGACCTCACGATCTATGTGATCGACACCGCTGCCGGGCAGGATATCCCGCGCAAAAAAGGCCCGGGGCTAACGCGCTCGGACCTTTTGGTGGTGAACAAACTTGATCTTGCGCCTTATGTCGGCGTGGATCCGGACCTTCTTGCGTCGGATGCAAAAGCCGCGCGCGCGGGTCGCCCGCATGTTATGGCGTCGATCAGGCAGGGCAAAGGGATCGCTGAAATCGTCGCTTTTGTGGAACGCGCAGGCGGGTTTCAGGCCACCCCGGAGCCCGCCTCGACCTTTTGACCCGGCACTGCGCGACCTTGTTCCTTTAGGCGCGCCTCGGCGGCTTCAAGGTGGTGGCGAAAGCGCGGGATCGGGCGGTCTGCCAAAACAGCACGACACAAAAGTGCTGTGAGATAGGGGCGGTCTTCGGCGATGACACGCGCAAGAAGGGCCCGCAGATACGGCATATGCCGTCGCCTTGATCGCATTTTGCGCGCAACCTGAACTGGCGTCAGGCAACAATTCACCGCAACTTCGCAAAGCCGCGATATAAGCCCCATCGTGCGCAAATCACCATCAATTGCGCCCGAGCGACCGCGCCTGTAGCGATGCTTGAAAATATTTGGTCCTCGAAACAACGCGGCGTGCATTGCGTCTTCAACTTCGTCCGGATCGTAGATGATATAGGCAGAGTCTGCGGCTTCAAGCATGTCAGGCGCAAACCCGTAGCGGGACGAGAAATCCATCCGCCGTGTGCCTTCAAACCGCGTATCCCATTCGGTTAACTCGCGCGCCAATGTCGCTTGAGGAGACACCGCGATCACAGTTGCACCAGGGGCCACGACGGAAAACGCCGCCGCCGCGTAGCCACACATGCCCGCGCCGTAGAAGATGACCTTGTCGAAATCTTCGAAGAAACCCTCGTCGACCAGCCGGTCGAAATAGCCGTAAACGAAGTGGCTTCGGTACCAAGTTTCCTTCATCGCCAGTAGCGTCAGATGCGACCAGCCGCGGTTTTCACAGACGTCAAATCCAAGCGGCATGCCTGTTTCGCTAACGGCGCGTGTACCGGCAAGCGTTTCAAATGACACGAAAAGTACATCCTGCGACCGGTCAACAAAGACCGCCGCGTGATCATCACCCAATGGTGAAAAATATCCTTCTTCCTCGCCAATATCCTCAAGCTGAACAAGCCATTGGGTATCAGTGAGGTCGTCGGATAAAGCAGCCCCCGCTACCATATCACTCGTCCCCTACACACTACTCGGTTATCCTAACGGGGTAGAGGGGGGACTGGCAAGCCGTGGCTTGGCGACAAACCGGGGCGATTGTTTCGCGTTTGAAAACGGCAAAGTAGGGGCGCCGCCCACCGGTTTACGCCGCACCCCGGAGTGTTTCTCCCAAGAAGAAGTTTAGAAAAACGCCTGAAGGTCGGTTTGCGCCCGCCCCAAGATCAGGGCGTGGATGTCGTGTGTGCCCTCGTAGGTATTCACGGTTTCAAGGTTCATCATATGGCGAATGACTTGAAACTCTTCACTAATTCCGTTCCCGCCGTGCATGTCCCGCGCCATGCACGCCATATCAAGCGCCTTGCCGCAGTCGTTGGCGGTGTCCATAAGTCGACCAACTTGCAGGGCCGCCTGCAGCCCTAAGGTGATCTCGGTCTGCATATCAGCGAGTTTTTTTGAAACAGTTGCGTCTGTGCCAAAGGCTTGCCGAATTGCTTGCGATCATGCCCGTATTGGCGCGCGGCGTGCCAGCAGGCCTCGGCTGCGCCCATGACGCCCCACGCAATGCCGTAACGCGCACGGTTCAGGCAGCCGAATGGGCCTTTTAGACCTGCCCCACGGCAAAAGCGCGTCCTCGCTGACCTCGACGTTTTCCAACACGATCTCGCCGGTGACCGAGGCGCGCAAGGATTGCTTGCCGCCAATTTTCGGAGCCGACAGGCCCTTCATGCCTTTTTCAAGGACGAAGCCTTTGATCTTGCCATCATGCGCATCGGACTTGGCCCAGACCACGAAGACATCCGCAATCGGGCTGTTGGAAATCCACATTTTTGCGCCGTTTAGCACGTAGCCGCCATCGGTTTTGCGGGCAGTTGTGGTCATTCCGGCGGGGTCTGATCCCGCGTCCGGTTCGGTCAATCCAAAGCAGCCAATTAACGCGCCACTGGCGAGGCTGGGCAGATACTTCTGGCGCTGGTCTTCGGTGCCATAGGCATAGATCGGGTACATCACCAGCGACGATTGCACCGACAACATCGAGCGATACCCTGAATCGACACGCTCGATTTCGCGCGCGACAAGCCCGTAGGTGACATAGCCAGCTCCAAGGCCGCCGTAACTTTCAGGGATCGTCAGGCCTAACAAACCAGCCGCGCCCATTTCCGCAAAAATGCCCGGATCGACGATTTCCTCGGCGTAAGCTTTGCGCACTTTCGGCGCCAGAACATTCGACGCAAACCCGCGCGCCGCATCCGCCAGCATCCGCTCTTCCGCGGTCAGTTGATCGGACAGGCGCAACGCATCTTCCCAATCGAAACGACCAAGGTCGGGGGCGTCTTTGTATTTCAACGGCGATTGAAGGTGCATGGCGCCCTCGAAAAAGGGTGCGTAAGAATCGCCCGGAGTGTCGCGCAATCAGGACCGAAACAAAAGGGATGCGCACTCTAATCGTCGGTCCTCGGACGTGGTTTTCAGCAGGGATGGATTTGATCCGTGATATCTGTTCAGGACTGCGGGCATTGCCGGTCTGGTGCAGATTCGGATGGCCGGTATTCTGGCGCCAGTGAACCTTGTGGCCCTTTGGTTTGTTTCAGAACTCTACGGTGTTCTGGTCGCGATGCTTGCGGTCGGGGATATGGTTCCCAACCTGTTCATACTTATTTGGACGCGCGGTTTCGGGCCGGAAATGGCCATTCCACATCTGATCTTCTGGCCACCGCTGCTTGCACTGATCCTTTGGCTGCGAGGCACCGGCGTTGGCGCGCATTTTGCCTTATACTTTTGGGTTCTGTTTGCGGCTGATCTGGTATCGGTGACGTTCGATCTGCGCGAAGCGGTATCATTAGCAGCCAAGCGAACACGGGCAAAATAAAACCCGGCCCAAATGGACCGGGTCTAAAAGTCTTTTTCAGATCAAAGGCTTACTTTGCAGGTCCGATCATCATCACCATCTGGCGACCTTCCATCTTCGGCATGTTCTCGACCTTGCCGATGCCTT
>CAJQNG010000075.1 GCA_905479635.1 uncultured Boseongicola sp.
ATTTGCGCGACACGGACATCCTGGAAGTCGGCCCCGGCCCCGGCGGCCTGACCCGCGGGTTGCTAGCCGAAGGCGCGCGCAAAGTCGTTGCCGTTGAAAAGGACGCACGTTGCATCCCAGCCCTTCACGACATCTCAAACGCCTACCCCGGACGCCTCGAAATTCTTGAAGGCGACGCTTTGGAGTTAGACCTTACAAAACACCTGACAGCGCCGGTTCGCATCGTGTCGAACCTCCCCTACAATGTCGGCACCGAGCTTCTTACGAGATGGCTCGATCCGCCAGCGTGGCCGCCTTTCTGGGTCTCTCTTACACTTATGTTCCAACTTGAGGTCGCACAAAGGATCACCGCGACAGCGGGCGAAAAACACTACGGGCGCCTGGCCGTGCTGGCGGGATGGCGTACCGACGCACAAATCGTCATGGAACTGCCGCCCGAAGCTTTCACACCCGCACCCAAGGTCCGCTCAGCCGTTGTCACGCTGAACCGTCTGGAGCAGCCCCGCTACCCGGCCAATGGCAAAATCCTGAAAGATGTGGTCGCACGCGCCTTCAATCAGCGCCGCAAAATGCTACGCTCCAGCCTCAAGGGGCTTAGGCCTGATATCGAAGACAGATTGATTGCCGCCGGCATAAAGCCGACAGATCGCGCGGAAACTGTCGAAATTGAACGCTTCTGCGCATTGGCACGCGAACTCGAAAAAAGCTGAGTTACTCAGCCGCGTCCGGTGTTGGCGCCTTTGGCTGCTCCGGCTGCTCACCCGTATCCGCAGCAGCTGCTGCAGGGGCTTTGCGACGTGGGCGGCGCTGACGCACAGGCCGCTCCTCAGGTGTTTCGACAAGCCCGCTTGCCTCAGTTCCCTTGGCCGAATCGATCACATCATCGTTTTGCTTGGTTTGCGGCTGCTCAGGGGCTGGCGCGGCAACGGGAGGAGTTTGGATCGCCGCATGGTCTTGCGAGGAGCTATCATCCGCGCGACGCGGTTGGTTCTGGTTGTTTTGATTGCCCTGATTATTTTGGTTGTTCTGATTATTGTTGGCGTTCTGGTTGTTCTGCTGTTGCTGTTGGCGGTCTTGGCGTTCCTGCTGCTCTCGCATCGCTTCCGTCAACATCCGCGTATAATGCTCGGCGTGTTGCTGAAAGTTCTCAGCCGCAACGCGGTCGTTAGATAACTGAGCATCGCGGGTAAGCTGGTTGTACTTATCGATGATCTGCTGTGGCGTGCCGCGCACTTTGCCTTCCGGCCCCGAGCTGTCGAATACGCGATTTACGACGTTACCGACACTGCGGTTATTGTTGCGATTCCCTTTGGAACGCGAACGTGACTTAGATGATCTCATAAGGTACTGGTCCAGCCGTTGATCTGGTTTTGCGCGGTAGTTTCAAACCAAGCCCCTCTTGGGCCGATAGTCCGTGCAAGGAGTGAAGCAGCGCAGCGGGAAAACATTTCCCTGCGTCGCGCCCAAAAGTTGTAACCGGTGGCGGCGCTCAGAGCAAGCTTATTTTACGGCTAACTGCGGGTAATTCACCGATTCTGCCAGATTTTTCAAGAATCTGGCAGAAAGCCTTCGACAACACGGTCCCGCCCGTCAAAATCGGGGTGCACTGCAATCGAGACTAAACCGGCATTGACAAACAGTTTCTGAACGGCCTTCGCCTGCGTTGGCCCGATCTCAACAAGAACGCGGCCACCCGGATGCAGATGCCCGCGCGCCTGTGCCGCAATCTCGCGATAGCCGGTCAAGCCATCTACAAAGTCGGTCAGGGCAAGATGCGGATCACATTGCGCAACCTCTGGAGAGAGTGCGTTCATTTCGCTTGGGTGGATATAAGGCGGGTTAGAAACGATCAGATCAAACCGTCCGTCAACCGAATGAAACCAATCTGAGACCACAAACGTCACGCGGTCAGAAACTTCCAAAGAGACTGCGTTTTCCAGGGCAGTTTTCAAGGCGTCTGGCGAGACATCCGTAGCAATCGCAGTTGCGTCGCGCTTTTCCGCCAAAAGCGTCAGTGCAATGCAGCCCGATCCGGTACCAATATCAAGCACGTTGTCGAAATCACCTTGCAGCGCACGCTCAACCAAAATCTCAGTTTCCGGCCTAGGATCAAGGACATGCGAAGAATTTTTAAACCATCGCCCGAAAAACAACCGCCCCCCAAGTATCCGTGATACGGGCTCACGTTTTCCACGCCTCGCACAAAAGGCATCAAATACGATCCTAACTTCAGGGGGAAGGTCATCGCGCAGATGGAGCGTTAGCCGATCAGACTTGATAGCAAGGGCCGCGGTCATCAATCGGCGGACATCCCGCATCGAGTAGGCAAGCCCAAGCTCATCCAGCGACCGCGCGGCGCGGGTCATGGCCTGCTGCACGGTTTCGGGTGTCGCGCCTTCGCTCAAAGCCCCTGCTCGGCCAGTTTCGCTGCCTGATCTTCGGCAATCAACGCCTCAATTACCTCGTCGAGATCACCAGCCAAGATATCTCCAAGCCGATAGAGCGTCAGGCCGATCCGGTGGTCCGTCAGCCGTCCTTGCGGGAAATTATACGTCCGTATCCGCTCCGAGCGGTCCCCGGATCCAACCTGAGATTTCCGATCCGCGGCCCGCTCCTGATCCACTTTTTGTCGTTCTAGATCAAAGAGTTTCGCCCTGAGCACCTGCATCGCTATGGCACGGTTCTGGTGCTGAGATTTCTCGGAAGACGTCACAACAACGCCAGTCGGAATATGAGTGATCCGCACCGCAGAATCGGTGGTGTTTACGTGTTGCCCGCCCGCGCCGCTGGCCCGCATCGTATCAATGCGAATGTCCGTCGTTGGAATATCAATATCCACCTCTTCCGCCTCGGGCAGAACCGCGACTGTAGCAGCCGAGGTGTGAATGCGCCCGCCACTTTCGGTTTCCGGGACGCGCTGCACTCGGTGGACACCACTTTCATACTTCAGTCGTGCGAACACGCCTTCTCCAGACACATTCGCAACCACTTCCTTCACACCGCCAAGCTCAGTTTCCGCAAATTCGACAATCGTAAACCGCCAGCCCTTTGTCTCGGCGTATCGCTGATACATCCGTAGCAAATCACCTGCAAAAAGCGCTGCTTCTTCGCCGCCCGTTCCGGGCCGAATTTCTATGATCGCCGGGCGGGCATCGGTCGCATCGCGCGGCAAAAGCGCAACTCTCAAGGCCTGTTCAACCTGCGGAAGTCGCCCCTTGAGGGTTGCAAGTTCCTCTTCCGCCAAGGCCCGCATTTCCGGGTCTTCAAGCATCGCCTGTGCCTCAGCCTCGGCTGCAACAAGCTCCTGATATTGCGTAATTTCTTCGACGACCGGCTTCAAATCAGAGTATTCGCGCGCAAGGACAGCAATCTCGGACCCATCCGCGCCTCCAGCCATTTTGGCTTCCAAGAATTGAAAGCGCCCAATGATCAGTTGAAGTGTGTCTGCCGGGATCATCTTTGTCGTCTCTCCGATCCACCCTCTAAGGTCAAGACAGCGTGACTTTGCGCGAGTGGCTTTCGATGGTATAATTTTGCTATGTGGAAGCTAGCATTAATCCTCGGCCTTGCTGCCAGTCCAGCTTTGGCTGACATCACAGGCCCCGGTGGAAAAGTCATCGAGTGCTACTGTACGGACACCCAAGGATCGCGCGTCGAGCTTGGCCAGGAGATATGCCTGTTCGTCAATGGCCGCGCCTTTATGGCTTTGTGCGAGATGGCACTGAACGTACCGATATGGCGAGATACCGGCATTGGTTGCCTGTCGTCGTCACTCGACGAAAATATCCTCCAGTTCAGCAAACCAACGCTCCATTCGTTCGCGGTTTACACCCCGATCTGAGCCATAGCTGTAGCGCGACCTAGAAATAACCGACAGCTTTGTAGCCGATCCCTCGGCCACAGCTTTGACAGTGATGTAGTCGCGAAACCCGACCCACTTTGTATGCGCCACAAACGTCAACATTCCCTCATCTACACTTCCGTCCAGGCGTCGTACGCGTGGTTCTGCCCGGGAAATCGCAATCAAAGCCTCCAAAACGGCTACCGGGTCGCCTGAAAATCGCGGTGCCTCGCGCCCTATCACTCGAAACCCTTGCGCGCCGGGATCATTGGCTGTGGCAGGATCAACGTGCCAGGCATCAACATCTGTGGGGGCGAACCTTATCCATCCGGCACCAAGAATTACGACAAAAATAATGAATAAGAAGGAAGTTTGCATCACTCAATCGCCTCAAATGTGTTGGTCTTTAACGTAGATATGTTGTAGAATTTTCAAAGCAATCAAGACCTGCGGTTCCACGCCCATAGGCAGATCAATTCATAGCCCACATGCGCGCCCGCAACAGCTGTGATGTTTGCGTGATCAAACGGCGGCGACACTTCGACAACGTCCGCCCCAACAAGGTTAATCCCTGCCAAATCTCGCAGAATGATCGCTGTCTGCGCCGTTGTGAGACCACCCCAGACCGGCGTGCCTGTCCCCGGCGCATACGCCGGATCAAGCCCGTCAATATCAAACGTCAGATAACACGCCGCGTCCCCAACGATGTTTTTCACTGCGTTTGCAGTCGCCGCAGCACCCTTTTCATGAACCCACCGCGCGTCAAGCCGCGTAATCCCTAAGGCCGTGTCATTTGCAATGCGGATACCGATCTGAACCGACCGATCTACATCGATCAGTCCCTCCTGTACCGCCTTGTAAACAAAGGTCCCGTGATCCACGCGCGCCCGGTCATCATCCACCCAAGTATCTGAATGCGCGTCAAACTGCACCAAGGCCAAAGGCCCGTGACGCGCAACATGTGCGCGCAACAATGGCAATGTGATCGAGTGGTCACCGCCAAGTGTTAGACATGCAGCACCCTGATCCAGAATGCTGGCAGCATGGCGCTCAATCAGCCCGGGAACCTCGGCCACTTTCGCATAATCGAACGCCATATCTCCGTAGTCTACTATCGCAAACTCTCCCAACGGATCAAAGCCCCAGCCATAGGGAGGATCGCCGGCCTGAAGCGTGGACGCTTCGCGCAATGCACGCGGCCCAAACCGCGTCCCCGGACGGTGCGTGACGGATTGGTCGAAAGGCACACCCGTTATCGCCAGATCAATGCCCGCAAGATCCTTCGTCAGCTTCCTGCGCAAAAACGACGGCACGCCTGCGAATACGTTTTCGTAGGCAAGCCCGCGCGGCTCTGCCCGTGTGAACGCGACATCGACCTCATTTGCGGCGTCTTCCAGTCCCATGCACTGTTCCCTTTGCGGCTACAAACTAAAGGCCCGAACATCGGCCTCACGTCAAGTATCGAGCGGTTGCGCAGGCTC
>CAJQNG010000076.1 GCA_905479635.1 uncultured Boseongicola sp.
AGGGTCGGCGTGCACAGATACGGTCAGAACATCATTGCGGTCATAGAAAATGCCCTGCGTTCCATTGCCGTGGTGCACATCGATATCAAGAATTGCCGGTCGCAGGCCGTTGGCGCGCAGGCGTTCTGCCGCGATGGCAGAATTGTTGAGGAAGCAAAATCCGCCCGCAAGATCGCCGAATGCATGGTGGCCGGGAGGCCGCGAGAGGGCATAAGAGGCGCGTGACAGCAACCGATCTGATAGCACTCGACGAAGACCATTTTCTCTTGAAGCCGCAAATCTCAGAAAAGACCGAATATCGAAAGCTTTTTTCCCGTACATGGACTACGCGCATGGCATTGATCATTGTCTCTCATGTTTTCTTAGACAGCGTAAAACTGCATACATGCTCGTTCCTGCCCGCGAATGACCCGCCGCCCGTCAAGCGGTCCGCCATGCTGTGTGACAACGGTTGACTGCCCTGCGGGATGTTCGTTCTGCTCGTAATGGATAACCACCCAGTCACGCGTTCTGCCGTATTGATGAGCAGAGGCCGTGTTCGAAAACAGTGCGCTAAACCGCCAAAGCCCCCGTTCTGTGTGCAGTATAGGGATGCGTTCCAGCCCAGTTTCATTGAAACGGCGAGGCTTGATGGTTGGCAAGTTGTCAGCATTTTCGCGATATTCTTGATCTACAGCCAGAATATCCGCAACCGATGGCGGGACCGTATCGACTTGCGCGCGGCGGGGCCGCCGCCGCCTCAGCATGTCGTTCAGCGAATGGCGGATACTAGCGACGCGGCGATTGCCAATGCCCTTGATCTTGGCCAGACGGCCGTCAATGGCGGCGGCTTCGAGAGCCTCCAATGTGTCGATATGCAGCGTGTCGTGGATCAGGTGCGCAAGTGTCGGGCCTATCATCGGCACTGTCTGCAGCAGCTTCTCAGGGTTAGCGGATCCGCGAAGGCGGTCAAGGCTGCTCATCCGACCGCTATCCAGCAATTCGGAAACTGCCGCAGCAATGGCGGTACCGATTGTCGGCAAATCTTCAAGCCCGCGTCTGCCGTCTTCGCGATAGATCGCGCGGATTGGTTGGTGCATCGTCGCGACATAGGAAGCGGCATCGCGATAAGCACTCACCCGAAACTGGGACGCGTCTTGTTGTTCAAGCAGGTCCGCCATTTCACCAAGCTTTTCACCGACGAACAGGTTTTCGGCCATTTGCCCTGATCGGGTTTGCTCGTGTGCTATCATGTTCTACCGTCCTATAGATGCGCATTAGGTGGCCGCAAAGGTATAGTGCGTGTGATTACGCGCATTGATCGGCGTCAAAGCGGTGCTGACGCAGTATGAAAAGTTATCGTTTAGAAAAGGTGGACCGCAATGTGTTGGAGCGCTGAAGCATCTGCGACTATGATCGGTCTGGGCGCGGTCGCAACCGCCGTCACCCAACGCCGCGGGGACGCGCCCGCAATCTGGCTGACGCTGGGGTTTTTTACCTTCATGGAAGCGCTTCAGTTTTGGGGTTACATCGTGTTGGACCAATGCGGTACGCCGGCGAACCGTTCGGTGACTGTATTGTCGTACGTGCACATCGCCATACAACCCTTCTTCATCAATGCCTTCGCGATGGAACTGGTCCCCGCGGCGGTCAAACGCCGGGCGCGGTTTTTGGTGTTTAGTGGCTGCGGGATCTCTACTTTGGTCATGCTGGTACAGATCATTCCCGCGCCGTCACTTGGGGTCTGTCTGCCGGGTAGCGCGCTTTGCGCTGACAGATGGTGCACTGTCTCTGGTGACTGGCATATCGCCTGGGACGTGCCCTACAATGGGCTGATGCTACCGCTTGAGCGCGCCTATGGCATCTACGCTGGCTTTCCAACTTATTTGATTGCCGCCTTCATTCTGCCGCTGTTCTACGGCGCGTGGCGGTTTGTGATTGTCCACTCCCTTGTGGGACCAATTCTGGCCGCCACCCTAACGACAAACCCGAATGAGATGCCGGCGATCTGGTGCCTGTTCTCAATCGCGATTCTGCTGATTGGGCTGAGCCCACGCGTTAGAAAGGCGACGACCGCAACACGTTGGTGGGGCAGACAGATAACAAGCTCGTGTTGACCCATGAAAGGAAAACAAACGACAGCATCCTATGTCGGTTAAGCGGACGCTGAGTGTATCGGGTCCGCTGGATTAACGGATAACATGGACAGAACAGGGAGCATGCCGGACCACGCGAGCTGCTGTCGATCCTAGGAAGTAATCCGTCAATCCCGGTCGATGAGAGGTGATCACGATGCACTCGAACTCGTACTCCACCGCGTAGTCGACAATCGCGCTGCCCGCGCGCCCGCTTATGACAACCGGCTTGGCATCTAAAACACCACCAAGCTCTGCTTTCAACTCGGTTTCAACTTCCGAAATCCGAGCCTTACTGTGGCTCTCCGGGAGGTACTCATCCACGTAACTCGGCATCTTCTCGATTACATTTAATACGGTCACGACCGCGCCGTCATCGGAGAGCAAACGAGCGACATCAAGCGCAGCTTTGAAACTACGTGAATGATCAAGGGCAACAGGAACAAGTACTTTCTTATACATAGCCAAACTCCTTTTCTACCGAGAATTCTAGCACATGCGCGGCGTCTCTAACTTGACCTAGGTCACGAAAATTCGGTGAGACCTGCCGCTGTCCGTTCGTTGGGTTCCATCCCATGAATCCAAAAGTTACTTTCGATCTAACTCAAGGCGAACCAATTCTAGCGGTCTTTAATGAAGCGACCTACCCCAAGGAAGGCTTCTTTCAAAAAGGAAGGCTATTGGCCCCGGCGTTCATCAGATGTCGCGTTTTATTTTTGATAGAATACGCTTGATTGCATTGTCAGATTTACCCCCCTGTTACAGCTCGGGAGAGGAATTTCCGCCGCGTTCATGTCGCGCTGCTTGATGATCATCAAGAGCACACTGAATTAGTGCCCGAGCTTAGGCGCCCTGAGCAGCGGCAGAACGATTAGATCCGTTTATTCGGACACTGCCGCTGGGGCGCATATGACCGAAAGGTCAGCGTGCTGCATCGATAGGCAACAACGGACCACCCTGATCCAGATAGGTCGGATCGAACTGGGCAAATTCAGCAAGCCGATCGTAGTTTTCGAACCCGACAAAGCCATCGCGAAACGTAAGAAGCTTCGCTTCGCGCAACTGTCGCAGCACCCTGTTAACGTGGACAGCGCTGAGACCAAGCGCATCTGCCAGAAGGTATTGGGTAATTGGACAGGCAAACCCCTCCCTGCTCCCCAATCGGACCAGCGTAAGTCTCGCACCAAGCTCGAGAAGGAAATGCGCCATGCGTTCCGCAGCGTTGCGACGCCCGACATTTACCAGATGCTCAACCACCATCGCCTCATCACGCGATGCTGCCCACATGACCGCTGTAGCCAGCCGAGGCGTTTGCGAAAACGCCTCCAAAAGGTCAGACACATGCACTTCCGTGACCTCGATGTCCGTGACCGGCTCGATGCTGTGATCGGATATGTGCAACAATACGCTACGCAGACCCAGAAAATCGCCCGGAATTTGGAAGTCGACAATCTGTCTCTCACCATTGGCCATAAGCTTGTAGGAAAAGGCCCAGCCTGAAATAAGGATGTAGGCGGCTTGGTCAGATTGACCTTGATGCACCAGATCGCGCCCGGCAACAAAGGTGCGACGGCGCCTATGTAAGCCCTCAAGCACGCCAAGTTCAGCCTCCGACAAAACAACCAAAGCACCCAATTTCCGCGCTAATGGTTTGTTTTCCAAAATGCTTCCCTTTCAGCGAAGAAATTTTGTCAACTTTCTAAGAAACACGCGAAAGACTAATTTCAATCAGTCTGAAGTTACAGGTTCTTTGATATTCCACGCTCAACGCCGCATATACCCACTGCCCAACCGCAATAAACTCGAGAGGCAAATTAGAATGACTGATCATTCCACATATCCCGGCATGGCGGCGCTTTCAATTTGCGAGGCCCTGCTGCTTGCGTTGAACGACGCCCGTATTCTGCCGAAGAGCGAGATCATGGGCGTGCTCAACGACGCTGCCACCACGCATGAAAACGCGGGCGGCTCCGATATTGAGATCGAAAGCCACAAGGCCGTGGCCGCACTGATAAATCGCATTAATGTCAGTGGGAACTCCGTCCGCAGAGTGTAACGCCTTGAGGAGCAATATGGCCTCCTAAAGCAAAGGCTCGACGAAGATGTGGCCGATACGGAAATGCATGGCCTCCAGTCAGCAATCTCGAGAAGTCCGTTCTAGGCTGGATGGAAAGTCTTGACGCAGAGTTCTGAGCCTGCGCCCGGAAACGAGGCCACGTGAGAGACTAAACTGAAGCGTTTTGCGTTCGGTGCGAGGCATATCCTGCAGCCTTGAAGAAGTTCCAGTACGCGTTTGGATCATAGAGGTCACAGATGCCCCCAATGGCTTGCGTGAGTTGATCAAAGGTCCTGGCTGCGATGCGCCGCAAGTGTGATTTGAGCTTGGAAAAGGCCAATTCGATCGGATTGAGATCGGGGCTGTCGGGCGGCAGGAACAGGAACCAGCCCCCGTGTGCCCGCAAGATGTCTGCAGCATTGGGGCTTTTATGGGTGGCCAGATTTTCGAGAATGACAACGGTTCCGGGGACCAGTTCTGGTGCCAGCTGAGTTTCGACATAAACATCAAACGCCGCGCGGTCCATCGCGCCCAAGATCACCCATGGTGCAATCATGCCTTCTGTTGTCAGCCCGGCAATGACCGTCTGTGTCCCCCATCTACCAAACGGGGCAGGTCCATACAGGCGCTCGCCCTTCAAGCTTCTCCCTCGCAGCCGTGTCATATTGGTTTTGGTTGCTGTTTCGTCATTCGATCTTGCTTAAGTCGTCGCAAAAACTGCACAGCGATTTCACCGGTTGTTTTGCGCCAGCCGGTATTTAGCTATGGTCAGTAGCGTCCCGTCGGCGAGGTAAGCATCTATGGCAGTTTTTCTTATCCTCTTGCTCGGCGCTGCAGGCACATTGGGTTTTCGGTACTGGTCGAAGCAACAGAGCCGCAAAAGCCTTTTCGCGACGGCGCTTTCGGATCATCAGCGCGCCATCGTCGCACAGCAGGTCCCGCTAACGCGTAGGCTGCCAACTGAGGTAAACGGGAAACTCGAAGGCAAGATCAACGCCTTTCTGAATCAAGTCGATTTCATTGGGTGCAACGGGCTGGACGTAACCGAGGAAATGCAGCTTTCCATTGCTGCGCAAGCCTGCCTTCTCATCGTCAATAGTGACACCTGGTACGAGCATCTTTACACCATTCTCATCTATCCAGGTGCCTTCAAGTCGCGGCAGGCGGAGCACAAGGGCTATGTCGTAACGGAACGCGAAACAGTGCGAACGGGTGAGAGCTGGTCGCGGGGCCCGGTCGTTCTTTCCTGGGCGCATGCCAAGCAGGGCGCTATCAACGACACGGACGGCCACAACGTCGTGTTTCATGAATTTGCTCATCAGATCGACGACCTGTCCGGCCACACCGACGGTGTTCCCAACCTCGACAAGAGCCAGAGCTTTGCTGCCTGGGAGCGCGTTTTTATCAAGGCATACAAGAGCCACGTTCAGCGTGTGCAAGCGGGGCACAAGACGGTATTCGACGCTTACGGCACCCAAGGACCTGAAGAGTTTTTCGCGGTGGCGGTTGAGGTGTTTTTTGAAAAGCCCGTGACCCTAAAACGTAAGGAACCCGCGGTCTATGAGCAACTCGCAATGCTTTTCCGGCTAGAACCGTCAACTTGGGAATAGCACGATCACCGAACAATCGGAAACCAAAGGTTCAGACTGTCAGAACCTTAACGTTGACCTGCCGCTTCGAGCAAAAAATCGAACTTTGTTGCGAACGTATGACCGCTCGCCGGACAACCCCGCCGCTCGCTGTCGCTGCAAATGGATCGTTAGATCCTACCCGATGCCCTTACCCGCAGCAGAATCCTGTTCAGAATCAAGATCGGCAGAAGACAACGTTTGGAGATCGGGTTTGGATACGGCTAAGCTTTCCGGGCGGGCATTTCTAGCTGAGCTTGGGATGAGAGGGGCCATGGTATTCGGGATCACTGATGCCCTATTTGAACGGAGACGGACATATGACAGACATTTCAGTAATCGGCCTTGGAGCCATGGGCTCTGCTCTGGCTCGGGCGCAAATTACGGCAGGCCGCTCAGTTACGGTTTGGAACCGGAGCGCCGAAAAGGCCGCGCCGCTGGTAGCTGAAGGCGCAATCGCCGCCACGACTGCGTCCGAAGCG
>CAJQNG010000077.1 GCA_905479635.1 uncultured Boseongicola sp.
GCTTTAGGCGGACGTGAAGTCGATCGTCCGCTCGAAAGCTTTTCTGCGGAAGAACTCTACAAACGTGCGGAGTTCGAGCTGGAGTCTGAGGGAAACTCCGCCGAAGCCGCGCGCTTTTTCGGAGAAGTCGAACGTCTCTATCCCTATTCCGAGTGGGCGCGTCGGGCGTTGGTGATGCAAGCATTCTCTTATCATCGTGATCGTGACTACGAAGCCAGCCGCGGCTCGGCGCAAAGGTTCCTCACAACATATCCTGCCGATGAAGATGCCGCATGGGCGCAATACCTCCTTGCGCTGTCCTATTACGATCAAATCGACGATGTCGGCCGTGATCAGGGTCTGACCTTTCAGGCGCTTCAGTCGCTTCGCGATGTGATCGAACAGTACCCAGACAGCGAATACGCGCGTTCTGCAATTTTGAAATTCGACCTTGCTTTTGACCACCTTGGTGGCAAGGAAATGGAAATCGGGCGCTATTATCTAAAGCGCGGCCACTACGTGGCGGCGATAAACCGGTTCCGCGTTGTCGTCGAAGATTTCCAGACGACCACCCATACGCCAGAAGCTTTGCACCGATTGGTCGAAGCCCATCTTGCTCTGGGTCTGACCGATGAAGCCCAAACCGCCGGCGCGATCCTTGGCTTCAACTATCAGTCGACCGTTTGGTACGAGGACAGTTTTGCGCTTTTGACGGGCCAAGGTTTGCGCCCTGAAACCTCCGGAGACAACTGGCTGTCGGTGATCTTCCGACAGGTGATCCGCGGCGAGTGGCTCTGATCCGATGCTAAGAAGTCTCGAAATACGGGACATGTTAATCATCGACCGGTTGGAGTTGTTGCTTCAGCCAGGCCTTAATGTACTGACCGGGGAAACCGGTGCCGGTAAATCTATCCTTCTGGATTCGCTTGGTTTTGTCCTTGGTTGGCGTGGTCGTGCCGAGTTGGTTCGCGAAGGGGCAGATCAGGGCGAGGTCATCGCAGAGTTTGATCTGACGGTGGATCATCCCGCACGTGCTGTCCTTACCGAGGCTGGCTTACCTGTCGGCGACACTCTGATATTGCGCCGGGTAAACGCCCGCGACGGGCGCAAAACCGCTTGGGTAAATGACCGTCGCGCCTCTGGCGAAGTGTTGCGGGCGCTGTCCGACACTTTGGTCGAGTTACACGGTCAGAACGATGACCGCGGATTACTGAACCCCAGCGGCCACCGTCGTCTTCTGGACACTTTCGGCGATCTGGACGATCCGGTTGCGCGATGTCGCGCGGCTTGGCGTGATCTTCAGGGCGCACGTGCCGCTTTGACCGAGGCTGAAGAGCTTGCGGCGGCATTGGCCGAGGAAGAAGAGTTTCTGCGCCATGCCGTTGGCGAACTGACCGAGTTGTCGGCCGACGCTGGCGAAGATGCGAGCCTTGATAGCCGTCGCCGTATGATGCAGGGCGCTGAAAGAATCCGCGAAGATGTAGCGCGCGCGTACACGGCTCTAGGGTCAGGCGGCGCCGAAGGAATGATGCGCGATGCATCGCGATGGCTTGATGAGGCGGCAGAGCAGGCGGAGGGCGCGCTTGATACGCCTATGGCCGCCCTAGAGCGTGCTATGGTCGAACTTGGAGACGCCGAAGACGGGATTGCGCGCGCGCTCGAAGCGCTGGCTTTTGATGTGAGCGAGCTTGAGCGCGTCGAAGAGCGGTTATTTGCTATCCGTGCACTTGCTCGAAAACACAATGTATTGCCGGACGCTTTGTCGGACCTGACGGAAACACTCGGAGCCAAACTGGCCGCGCTTGATGGTGGTGCCGCCGAACTTGCGGACTTGAAAGCAGCCGTTTTGGACGCAGAAGACGTCTATGATACCGCAGCCGACGCGCTTGGTGCGGCGCGCGCGCAGGCGGCCGAGGCGCTCGATACGGCCATGGCCAAAGAGCTTGCTCCATTGAAGCTCGAGCGCGCTGTATTCGCGACGGACATCGCCGAAACGGATGCAGGGCCAGATGGTCGTGATACGGTCGCCTTCACCATTGCGACCAATCCCGGCGCGCCCTCAGGTGCCTTGAACAAGATTGCGTCGGGCGGCGAGTTAAGCCGGTTCCTTCTGGCTCTAAAGGTCTGCCTTACTTCGGGCGTCGATGGTCTGACCCTTATATTTGATGAAATCGACCGCGGCGTTGGTGGGGCAACTGCCGATGCTGTGGGGCGAAGGTTGGCGGAATTATCGGTGGATTCTCAGGTGCTTGTGGTCACTCATTCACCTCAAGTAGCCGCACGGGGCGCGCATCACTGGCGCGTTGAAAAGAGTGTGACCAAGGGCGCAACCCTGTCCACAGTTGTCGCTCTGGACGATCTTGAACGGATTGATGAAGTCGCGCGTATGCTGTCGGGTGACACGGTCACGGATGCGGCACGCGTTGCGGCAAAGACGCTTCTAAACGCCTAAGTGCGCCGCCGCCGACTGCTGCGACGCGTCGAAACTGGTACATCATCGCCTGTTCCATCCGATGCGGATGAAAACCCACCCAAAGCTGCCGTGATCTGATCAAGCGTCGGGCGCTCGCCCTTTGGAGTTTCTTCCAACGCAGCTCGCATCTTCACAAGATGATCCGGGGTTGTCCCACAACAGCCACCAATAATGGTCGCGCCTGAATTGCGTGCCAGCAAGGCATATTCGGCCATCAGATCGGGTGTGCCGTCATAGTGGATATGTCCGTCAACATATTTCGGAATGCCCGCATTCCCCTTTGCAATCAAAGGCGTCTCGGACCCCTGCGCTGCAAATCCAAGGATCGTACGCAACAAATCCGACGCGCCGACACCACAGTTCGCGCCGTACGCCAAAGGCGCGTGATCAAGCTTGCCGACAAGGTCTGACAGCCCCTGACTGGTCAGCCCCATCATTGTGCGTCCCGCCGTGTCGAAACTCATCGTGCCACACCACGGCATGCCGGCCAGAAGGGCGGCTTCAGCTGCAGCTCGGAATTCTTCAGGCGCGCTGATGGTCTCGACCCAAAGGACATCCGCGCCGCCCGCCTTCAGACCCTCAGCTTGCTCGTGGAACATCTCGACCGCGCCGGGATAAGTCAGCGCCCCCAACGGCTCCATGATTTCTCCCGTGGGGCCGACCGAGCCTGCTACGACCACCGAACGGCCCGAAGCATCAGCAATCTCGCGACCAATCTCGGCACCCGCTTTGTTGAGATCAAACACACGATCTTGCCCGTCGTGCAGCTTCAGACGCGCGGCATTGCCGCCAAAAGTATTTGTGAGAAAGATATCCGAGCCAGCATCAACCGAGCCCTTGTAGAGCGCTTTGATTTTTGCGGCCTCGTTGACGTTCCAGAACTCCGGCGCATCACCCGCCATCAGACCCATATTGAACAGGTTTGTCCCGGTGGCGCCATCGGCCAAAAGCCAGTCACGTTCCTTCAAAAGTATCGTCAGTCGGTCAGTCATCCGAGGAGGTCTCCACCTTAAAGTTGTGCCCAACTGACACGCGAGGATGGTTGGCGCAAATTATTTCTTTTCAGGACTGCCCGTCAGTTTCGCGCCAATACCATCCGTCACACCGGCGGCAGATGGACACTGGGAAATGACGCTGCTTCGGCCTGCTCAGCCCGTGCGCCGCAGCCCATTCGTGGCATCAAAAACATGGGCCTGTCCAGCTTGAACCGAAAACCGCATTTTCTGGCCTGAACTCTTCATAGGGTGCACGCCTTGCGGACTTATCGTGAAGCTTTGGGGATGATTGGTGAGTTTGCCGTGAAACAGCGTATTTTCTCCAAGCAGTTCCGTCATCTTAACTGTGACATGCAAGGAACCATCGTCGTCCAATTCCATATGCTCGGGGCGCACGCCCAACTTAACCGGACCATCCGCACCTACAGCATCGGCGACCACGACGACATCCAACAAAACTTTGCCGGCCTCAACGCGGGCGTCGATGTGAACCGCCCCTTGTTTGCCGGAGGCTCCAAAGTAAGTATGGATGGAGCCTATGGAAAAAAGTAACAGAGCAAACAGATTTTCAACCGAAGTGCGGGCGCGCGCGGTTC